>DATJXK010000104.1:0-4470 GCA_035500235.1 Pseudomonadales bacterium
GATCGGCCGTTACAAGCTGCTTCAGCAAATCGGCGAGGGCGGATGCGGCGTGGTCTATATGGCCGAACAACAGGAACCCGTGCGGCGTCAAGTGGCCTTAAAGATCATCAAACTGGGAATGGACACCAAACAGGTCATCGTCCGATTCGAGGCGGAGCGGCAGGCGTTGGCGCTCATGGATCATCCGAACATCGCCAAGGTTTTGGACGCGGGGGCGACCGAGGCAGGACGCCCCTTCTTTGTCATGGAACTCGTGCGAGGCATTAAAATTACCGAGTTTTGCGACAAGAATCACCTGGCTACGCAAGAACGATTGAGACTTTTCATCTCGGTTTGCCAAGCGGTGCAGCACGCCCACCAAAAAGGAATTATCCATCGGGACCTGAAGCCTTCGAATATTTTGGTGACCCTGAATGATGGGGTGCCGATGCCAAAGGTCATTGACTTCGGCATTGCCAAAGCGACCCAGCAACAATTGACGGACAAAACCCTGTTCACGGCGTTTGAGCAATTCATTGGCACGCCGGCATACATGAGTCCGGAACAGGCGGAGATGAGCGCGCAGGGCGTAGATACGCGAAGCGACATCTATTCACTGGGAATCCTGCTTTACGAATTGCTCACTGGCCGCACGCCATTTGAAACTGAAAAATTATTGAGAGCCGGGGTGGATGAAATCCGGCGCATCATCCGTGAGGAAGAACCGGTGAGGCCTTCGACGAAATTAAGCACCATGCTCGAAGGGGAATTGACCCTGACGGCGAACCGCCGCCAAACTCAGCCGCCCAGGTTGATTCACACCGTGCGGGGAGAACTGGATTGGATCGTGATGAAGGCCCTGGACAAAGACCGCAACCGCCGCTATGAAACGGCCATTGGCTTTGCACGGGATATAGACCGGTATTTGGCCGACGAGCCAGTCCTCGCACGACCCTCAAGCAAGCTGTATGAATTTCAAAAGTTGGTGCGGCGCAATAAGCTGGCTTTTACGGCAGCTACGACGGTAATAGTGGCACTTTTGTTTGGCGTTGCGGCCAGCACTGCGGAAGCGATTCGCGCCCGGCGCGCCGAGCAGGAGCAAACCCGGTTGCGCCAGCAGGCCGAGGAATCCCGGGACGAGGCAAAACGGGACGAGCAAGTGGCGCGCGAGGAACAGCGAGTGGCCGCCGAACAGGAATTGCTCGCCCGACGCCGCTTTTACGCGACACAGATCAACCTGGCAAATGAGGCGGCGGAAGCCGGACAATTGGCACGGACGGAGGATCTGTTGGAAACCCTTCGGCCGGCGCCGGAACAGTCAGACCTGCGGACTTTCGAGTGGTATTATCTCTGGGGGAAGTGCAACGCTTCGCTGCTCCGCACATTTCACGGTTCAAAAGTGCCGGTGGATTCAACAACTTTTTCACCGGACGACAAAACACTGGCTTCATCCGGTGGTGACGGCTCGATTTGTCTGTGGGAAATTTCCACTGGGCGGAAAAAAGCGGTTTTGCGGGCGGGTTCGCCAAATCCCCTGCTCTTCACCCCCATCGCATTCACACCGGACGGCAAAACCCTCGTTTCAGCGGATTCGGATGAAAGGATATGTCTGTGGGACGTCGGTAGTGGAAAACTTCGCACCATCCTACCCGCACAGACGGAAACAAGATGCCTGGCCATCTCACCGGACGGTAAAACCCTGGCTACGGGCATGAATGATGATGGATTGGAATTATGGGACCTGTCATCCGGATTTGAACGAACCCACCTGATTGGCAGTCACGATGATGATCTTTTGGGCATCAACTTTTCGCAGGATGGAAAGATTCTGGCGGCGGTGTTTGATTGGGGGCGATCGGACGGCATCAAACTGTGGGATTTGACCGATGCTTCGACCCGGCCCAAACGGGAACTTGCCGGCGGCGGATGTTTTGCACTCAGACCCGATGGCAGGATGATCGCGAACGCAGATTGGAACAACATCATGCTCTGGGATACCATTGATGGCAGGTTGCTAGCCACCTTGAGAGCACCTTCACCTGCGTTTACCGCCCTGATCTTCTTTCCTGACGGCAAGACCCTGGCTTCCGGCTCTAATGATCGAACGGTCCGGCTATGGCCGTTGGCCACGAACATTAATGATCACGTGCAAAGCCAAATCATCGGGAATAATCTTGATGCGATTACAAGCCTGGCGGTTTCTTCGGACGGTACGCTGCTGGCTTCCGGCGCGAACGATGGCTCCATTAAGCTGTGGAATATGGCGCCCGGTGGCGAACCGGCGAAAAAGCTCGTTACGGCCAGCTTTCAGATTAAGGTCAGGGCCACAGACGGCGCCCTCTGGTCATTATTGTTCTCTCTAGACGGGCAAGCATTGATTGGAATCCTGGATCATAGCATCCTGGAGCATGACATCGCCTCAGGCCAAAACCATCCTTTGCTGCCGGACGGGGCCGGCTGTGGCGCAATTTCCGCCGACGGTAAATTGCTCGCCACTGGTGCGGGCGACGGAACCGTGAAATTGTGGGATCGCGCCACCGCGCGATTGCTGGCCTCGGTTAAGGCTTATCATTCAAATGTCGGTGCCATAGCCTTCTCTCCAGACGGCTGTTTCCTGGCTACCGGTAGCCGTAGTGACCCGACAATCAAAGTTTGGGATACTGCTAACGCCCTCAAGCTTATCTGGGCGAAAGAACACTCCTCCAGATCAGATGTCGGTGCCAGCTCTCTGGGATTTTCGCCCGACGGAAGAACTTTGGCGGTGTCGGTCAGATTTACCACAACCTGGCTTCTCGACGCTGCCAATGGCCAGCCCAAGGGTCATTTGATGACGACCACCGGCTTTGCAGAAGTATTTGCGACAGCGTTCTCTCCCGATGGCAGAATGCTGGCAACAGGAGGCGATGGTGGCACGATCAAACTTTGGCAGGTTGAGACGGGGCGGCTGTATACAACGTTGAAGGGGGATACGTCCACGATTTATGCCGTCGCGTTTTCCGCTGACGGAAGAACCGTGGCCACCGGGGGCGAAGATAAAACGGTCAGGCTCTGGGACGCAGCCACAGGCCAGGAACGAATGGCCCTGGGCGGATTATCGGATCGTATCACCTCGGTAGCCTTCTCTCCTGATGACAATGTTTTGGCAGCGGGCAGCGTCGATGGGATGGTCAAGCTTTGGCGGGCAAATCGCCGTGAGGAGTCCGAAACCGGCAGCGAACAACCATTGGACACTAAAGATTCGGGGGACCAATGATGCTAAACCAGGCCGGCGCGTTCTTCATGTTTCGAGTTGCAACTGGATGGAGAACACCGGCGAACCGACGTCCAATGTTCTGGCATGACAAAAAAGAATTTGGTAACGGTCATGGGCATGAGTGAGGTAACTCATATTCTTGAAGCCATTGAACATGGCGACCCCAAGGCTGCCGGGGAATTGCTGCCGCTTATCTATGACGAATTACGCAGGCTCGCCGCGGCCAATATGGCCAGGGAGAATCCCGACCATACTTTGCAACCCACTGCCCTGGTTCATGAAGCGTGGCTAAAATTAATCGGCCATGAAAACGTTCAATGGAATGGCCGTGCGCATTTTTTTGGCGCGGCAGCGGAAGCCATGCGGCGCATCCTGGTTGATCACGCCCGGCGCAAAAGCGCGATTCGTCATGGCGGCAGTTTGCAACGCGTCAATTTGGAGGATTCGGATATTGCGGAACAGACCGATGAGCAGTTACTGGCGGTTAACGATGCCCTGGAAAAATTGGCGAGCCGGGACAAAACAAAGGCAGAGCTCGTTAAGTTGCGTTATTTTGCCGGTTTCACTTTGGAAGAAACCGCGCGAATTCTTGGAATTTCTGAGCCTACTGCCAAACGTTATTGGGCTTTTGCCAAAGCGTGGCTTCACCGGGAAATTACTGCTTGAATCGAATCAGCAATCCGGGGCGTTTTTAAGCGACCACCTGGTCAAGGATTTGGTTGCAGGCGATAAAACCGCGCCGGCGTGGTGAATTTATCGGTGATGATATATTCGGAGTTCAGGAGATAAGGAATCGTTGTCACATTACTCCAGCTATTAGGCGCGTCCAATATCGGCGAGCTTTGCAGGGTCCAGGTGCGCACGGTGTTCGGCCAGGAAATGAGCAGGTTTGTCCCGGCCACAGCGATGGCCGGTTGCGGCGCCAGGGCGGGATAAACCTGGAAATCCCATAGCGAATATCCGTACTGGGTACCACGGCGAGTGCCGTACATCCGCACATACCGGGCACTGCCGGACACCGCCAAATCATTGATGGTGCCGGGGCCATTGGTCACGGTGTAAACAGTGGTCCAGGTGGAATTATCGGACGACAGTTGAATGGTGTAATTCGTCGCATAAGCATTCTCCCAATTCAGCCAGACGCGGCCGATGTTTTGCACCGAACCGAGATCCACCTGGATCCATTGGGGATCGCTAAAGGCCGAAGACCAGCGCGTGGTGGGATTCCCGTCAACGGC
>DATJXK010000105.1:0-12990 GCA_035500235.1 Pseudomonadales bacterium
GGAAGCCTTTAGTAACCTTTAGAAGCCTTTGGAAGGCTAAAGTAAAGAATCCTTTTTTAGCCGACTGCAAGGAGCCTGCCATGCCGACGTGTCTCGTCGAAGCCTTGGCGAAGACGGAAGTCCCGCTTTGCAGGACGAAGACGGGTCGCCTGCGAAAGGAGAGGAATGCTCCCCGTTGCGCCATGGCCAAAAACAAGCCGGAACCAAAGCACCGCAAGGCTATGCAAGGTAAAAAACTTTACAGCCCTCTGGCCGGTTTTGGCGGACCGCACCTCAAAAATTCCTTGATTGTCTGCCCATTCAGCTAAACTGTTTATTTGTGACCGAACTGATTCGTAAAAAACTGGGCGCATTGCCGCACAAGCCGGGCATCTATTTGATGCGCGACCGGTTCGGCACGGTCATTTACGTGGGCAAAGCCCGCAATTTGCGCAAGCGCGTGAACCAGTATTTTCATCCATCGCGCCGGATGGGCTGGGATTTGAAGTTTAACGCGCTGATCGAGGCGATTTGCGATTTCGATTTTCACCTGGTCCGCAGCGAACCGGAGGCGCTGTTGCTGGAGAGCAAGTTGATTAAGGAGTTCAAGCCGCGTTACAACATCAGTTTCCGCGACGATAAACGGCATTTGATGTTGAAAGTGAACTTGAACGATCCCATTCCGAATTTCACTTTCGCGCGGTTTAAAAAGGATGATGGCGCGCGCTATTTTGGGCCATTTGCCAACGCCGGGGCGTTGCGCAATACGCTGACCCTGGTGCGGCGGCAATTCAATTTGCGGGGTTGCCGCGTTTTCACGCCGGGTGAGGCGGACTATAAACACTGCCTGTACGCGCATTTGAAGTATTGTACGGCGCCTTGCGTGGGCAATGTGACGCGTGAGCAATATATGGAGCAGCTTTCTGCGGCATGTGAATTTCTCGAAGGCCAATGCCGGGAGATGCAGGACCAGTTGGAAACGGAAATGAAAAAGGCGGCCGCGGCCCAGGATTTTGAGAAAGCTGCGAGTTTCCGCGATATGTTGAAGGACCTGAAAACAACGACGCGGCGGACGGAAAAATTCGCGCGAATTCCGTACACCCTGCCGGGAATGGCCCAGCCACAGAGCGATTTGGATGAACTGGCCCGCGCGTTGGATTTGCCCGCACCCCCACAACGCATTGAAGCATTTGATATATCGAACATCAGCGGGACGTTTGCTGTGGCATCGCTGGTCAGTTTCAAAAACGGCCGGCCGGACCGGGCCAATTATCGGCGGTTCAAAATTAAGACCGTGGCCGGCCAGGACGACTTCGCCAGCATGGCCGAAGTCGTGCGGCGGCGCTACAGCCGCTTGCTGAAGGAATCCACGCCGGCGCAAAAATCCAAAAATGATGATGCGGGCGAAGCGGTGCCGGAGGAATTACAAAAATTGGCCGATGAAACCGGGCGCAAGGTCCGTAACGGAATTCCCGTAAAGCCCGCCATTACCGGCCTGCAAATGCCGGATTTAATTGTGATTGATGGCGGCAAAGGCCAATTAGGCATGGCCGTTGAGGAACTGACTAAATTGGGCCTGGAGAAGATTCCGGTGATTGGTTTGGCCAAAGAGTTCGAAGAAATTTATTTCCCGGGCAAAAGCGAACCGTTGCGGCTGGGGCTGGAACATCCGGCTACCAAATTATTGCAACGCGTGCGTGATGAATCGCATCGCGTGGCTAATTCCTACAACGCTCAACTGCGCCTCAAACGCATTTCCGAGAGCATCCTGGACGAGTTTCCGGGCATTGGCGAACGCCGCAAGCAGGCGCTGCTCAAGAAATTTGGCTCCGTGCAGCGGCTCAGGACGGCGACGCTGGAGCAAATCGCCGAAGTACCGGGCTTTGGCGGCAAGGCCGCGGAGGAATTGAAGAAGTTTTTGGAGGCGCGATCAACGCTCGTTGCCCAACGCGAAGAATAAAAACATGGCCACGCAAAGAGAAACTGTTGATTTTATCCTCGAAAAACTTCGTGGCCCGGCACGGTTCAGCGTCAGGGCCATGTTTGGCGAATACGCCCTGTATGCCGATGGAAAAGTAGCTGGTCTTGTTTGCGATGACTTTTTGTACGTGAAGATACTGCCTGCAAGCCAGGAGTTGGAAACGATTTGCGAAAAAGGCCATCCCTTCCCCGGCGCAAGGCTTCATTACATCGTTGATGAAGGACAACTTTCCACTGTCCAAAATCTTTCGGGCATTTTGGTTTCCGTGGCCAAATCCGTTCCAGAGAAGAAAAAGAAGGCCAAGCCCGGGAAATAAATTTATGCCTTCGTCACCCCCATTTCTCCGTCTTCATGTGTTCTTTGGTCACACCCAATTCGAAGACGAGTGCTTCGGCAAACTCTACCAGGGCATTGGGGCCGCAGGCGTAAAAAACAGTATTAGACAAATCGTGGACGTGATGCTTGATCCAGGCCGCATCGATACGCCCGCAACGACTGGCCCAGTTGTCTTCCGGCAGGGCGCGCGTGCAAGTAACGTGGAACTTGAAATGAGGATTTTCTTTCTCCAACTCACGGAACTCGGCATTGAAAATAATGTCCTTGGGCTGGCGAACGCTGTAGAGGACGGTGATTTTTGTATCCAATTTCCGGCGGGTGGCTTCGCGGACGAACCCACGAAACGGTGTCACGCCCGAACCACCGGCAATGCAAACCAGGTGCTTGTCATAGGCGGGCAGAAATTTTCCAACTGGCGGAATGACAAACAACTTATCGCCGGCCTTGGCCCAATCCACAATGCGCGTGCCCATCTTACCGTCACGTTTGACGGTGACTTCGTAAAAGCCGCGGTCAAGCGCACAGGAGGAAAGCGAGTACGCCCGCTTGTAGTTGGGCGTGTCCGGCCAGTAAACGGTAATAAATTGGCCGGTCTTGAACTCGGGGTTATGGCCATCGGGCCATTTGAGGCGAATGGTCTTGGTATCGGGCAATTCCATCGTCGCCAATTCAACGGGCATTTCGAGAATTTCTTTGGGCATAAAAAATCTATCCGTCTAGAAGCTAATAAAAATGGAAATACCGGACAAGCCTGCTATTTTTCAAAATCGCGCAGCCGCTTGTCATCCATACAATTGGAGAAAATATTTTTTCCCAATAAAAAGCCAAGCGACCGCCGCGAGCGCGATGTAAGGGCCGTAGGGCATGCGGGAGGAAAATTCGCGCCGGTGCATCAGGATCAACAGCAGGCCTACCCCTGCCCCAATCATCGAACTAATCATCAGCGTAAAAACCACGCCCTGCCAGCCGATGAATGCGCCGATGGCGCTCATGAACTTCACGTCGCCCAGCCCCATGGCCTCGCGCGGAATGACAATTTCGGCGCTAACGCATTCCATGAACGATATCTCAGCCGGCTCCAGTTTTTCGCCGTCGATATCCAGCATAGAGGGCGAGAGCTTCACGGTGACATCCTTGTAACCACGATCAATGAGTTCCACAGTCCGCGCCTCCAATATGATGGTATCGGATTTGCGATAGAAGAGTTCGTCGTAGGGGATTTCCCGGTCCGGCAGGTGCAAGGCCGTTTCGGAAAAAACAATTCTGGTCTGTCCTTCCAGTTTCAACCGGTGACGGCCAAACAGCAGTTTGCCAAGGCGAAGAATGGCATAAACAATCCCCGCGCCAACCACCGCCCCGGTAAAACTCCGGACGAGACCCGGGCCATGCCACGGGGTGTCCTGCAATTGCGGCAAAAGAAAGGAGAGCAGCAGGCCCACGCCAATTCCGCCAAAAGTGATTTCATCCGGAATGATGAAATGCTCGAAGTCAATGAAAGTAGCCACAATCAGCCCAGAGAGAAAGACCGCGTAAACCAGCGCGAGGGGGATGGAGTAAAGCGGATGTGCCGGACTTCCGAATTTGAACCAGGCACACAAAAACATCAGGCCGGTCAGGATTTCCACCAGGAAATAACGCGCGGAAATCGGCACGCCGCAATTTTTGCAACGACCGCGCAGCACGAGCCAGGTCCCCAATGGGACATTCAAATACCACGGGATGGAATATTTACAATTGGGACAATGCGACGGCGGCGAAATAATGCTCATGCCCGACGGCATGCGATAGATGCAAACGTTCAGAAAACTGCCCACCATGCAACCCAGGACAAAAAAGCACACCGACCACAAATGAAACGGCACCGCCGACCATGTATGTATGTCAAAGATGGCTTTAATCCCCATAAACGTTTCTTTCCAGTGCCTTGCGCATCACGTTGAGCGGAGCGGGTTTACCGGTCCAGATTTCAAATGCCTTTGCGCCCTGCTGCAGCAACATGCCAATACCATTAGCAGTTTTGCAGCCAGCTTTTTTGGCAGTGGCGAGCAGTCGCGTTTGCGCCGGCCTGTAAATCATATCATAGACCGCGTGAGCCTGGCGCAACGAAAACTGTTTCTCATCCAAAGGCGACGGGTCACCGGGCTTAAGGCCCAGCGAGGTGGCATTGAGAATTAAATCCACATTCGATTTAGGATATAATGTTGAAACACTCACGCCGGGAAATCGTTTCGTGATTTCGCGGGCAATCTGTTCTGCCTTGCTGCGCGTGCGATTAATCAGAAAAAGTTCGGCCACGCGTTCTGATGCCAGCTTCAGCGCGGCGGTCCGGCCCGCGCCGCCTGCTCCAAGCAAAAGCACGCGCGCACCACTCAATTTCAATTTCAACTCTTCCCGAATCGAAAGCACAATGGCATCCGCATCCGTATTGAAACCAATCGTCCGGATCTTACCACCGACTTTTTCGAATTTAATCGTGTTAACCGCGCCAAACAGTTTCGCGGATTTGTCCAGTTGATCCACCATTTTGAAAGCCAGCAGCTTGTGCGGCACAGTTAAATTCAGACCGGCGAAATTCATGGCTCTCGCACCTTCAATAGCCGCTCGCAAGCGTTTGGGGTCAACCTCGAAAGCGAGGTAACGCCAGTTGAGCCCCAGCGTTTTAAAGGCGGCATTATGCATAGCCGGCGACGCCGAGTGCGAAATAGGCGAACCATACACCGCACACAGGCGCGTAGCTGCATTAATGTCAGGCTGACTGGATTGTGACACGCGCAATTTATACGCGGCGGCGAGGCGACTTCAAAGCGCAAAGTCCAAGAGTATCAGGCCCATTTTAAAATGGTGACTGATTCTGCGGGGAAATTGGCGAAGCCATCGGCAATATGAATATCGTCTTCGGACGTGAGCAATACCAGTTGTTTCCCATCACGGATGGGAATCCGGCATGGACGCGGGGCAAAATTACAGATGACACTGATGCTTCCGCGTTCCATGACCAGCCAGCGATTTTGTTCATCGTAATTCGTCCGAACCCGCTCCAGGTTGCCATCGGATAAATCGGGGTCCTTACGGCGTAATTGAATTAGTTTCTTGTGCCATTCGAGAAGATCGGCGTGAGGCGATTGGGGAATTTCATCCCAATTCAATTTGGAGCGCTCAAACGTTTCAGGCGCCTGGGGATCGACCGTATCTTCCGGTTTCCAGCCGAAAGCCGCAAATTCCCGGCAACGGCCTTCGCGAACAGCCTTTGCCAGTTCCGGCTCTTGATAATCCGTGAAATAAAAAAATGGAGTGCTTGCCGCCCATTCCTCTCCTTGAAAGAACATCGGAATGAAGGGCGAAGTCATTACCAGTGCGGCGCCAATTTTTAATTTTTTTGGGCTCATCAAATGGCTGCTGCGTTCACCACGCGCACGATTGCCGATTTGATCATGGTTCTGCAAATAACCAAGAAAGCGATGGCCGCTTAAACCGTCAGTCGAACGGCCATGAACCCGCCGGCGGTGAGTGGAAAACTCACCGTCATAGACGTAAGCATGACGCAAGGCTTTCGCCAGGTTAGAAATAGTGCCGAAATCTGAATAATAACCGTCGTGCTCGCCAGTGAGGATGGTATGCAACGTGTGGTGAAAGTCGTCACTCCATTGTGCGTCCAATTGGTATCCGCCGCGCTCGCGTAGCCAAAGCAAACGGGGATCATTCAAATCACTTTCGGGAATGAGAACTAAATGACGACCAGCTTGAGTTGAAAGTTTTTCCACCTCGAGCTTGAGCTGCTCCAAAATGTGCGTGGCCGAAGTATCAACAATTCCATGAACCGCGTCCAAACGCAGCCCATCGAAATGAAAATCGCGCAGCCACATAAGAGCGTTATCGCAAAAAAAGCGGCGCACTTCACCGCTTTCCGGGCCATCAAAATTAATGCCTTCGCCCCAGGCTGATGCGAATTTCTTCGTGAAATAAGGGCCAAATTTGGACAGGTAATTTCCAGCAGGACCGAGATGGTTATATACAACGTCCAAAATGACCGCCAGGCCGCGTGCATGGCAGGCATCCACCAGCGTTTTCAAATCATCCGGCGTGCCATAGGCGTGATGGGGCGCAAACAAGTCCACCCCGTCATATCCCCAACCATGATTACCAGAGAACTCTACCACCGGCATTAGTTCCACATGCGTGATACCAAGCGATACGAGATGGTCTAACTTTTCAATCGCCGCAAGAAAAGTTCCAGCGGGTGTGAAGGTGCCGAGATGCAATTCATAAATGATGGCCGACGCCAAGGGGGGCGATTGAAATTTTTTATCGGTCCATTTGAATGAGTCGCAGTCCGTGACACGTGAAGGCTTATGAACGCTCTGTGGCTGGGAGGGGGAACGCGGATCCGGGAAGGGTCCATCGCCATCCAAAATAAAACCGTAGTCGTCACCAGCCTTGGCATCAGATATCTCTGTGTGCCACCAACCCTCCTCATCCTGCTTCATAGGAAAAGCTTTCCCATTGAGCCAGAGCTCGACTTTTTTTGGCACAGGCACCCAGACTCGGAATATTTTCATAGACTCTCCCGAACAAGTAAGGCCACGGGAAATTTCGTGAGCAATTCGCTCACGGAAATTTTTCCATTAAAGCTTTCCCCGGTAAATTGATTGCGCCATCGTCCGGACGGTAGAAGCAGCTCTGGCCATTCCCCTGCCTGGCTGCGCGTGAAACGCGGAACAACCGTCATGATACCGCCACCTCGAACGAACGCGACGACATGGTCCACACTATCCGCACACGGAAAAACCGGATCGTAGCTTCCATGAAACATCTCCTGATGCTGCGCTCGCAGGGCGAGTGTTTTTTGAATAAGCCAAAGTTTGGGCAGGCCTTCGGCAGCACGCGCCCAAACTTCCTCAGCAGACAATTCTTTTGCCTCCATCAGCAGACGTTTGCGCAGTTCAAAGTCCACGGGCCGGCGATTATCGGGATCAACAAGGCTAAAATCCCAAATTTCGTTCCCCTGATAAATGTCTGGCACTCCAGGCGCGGTGAGTTTGACGAGAGTTTGTGATAAGGAATTGATTTGGGCGGCTACGACAAGTGAGGCGATAAATGCTTCCAAATCCGTGATGAAATTACTGTCTTCCAGCACATTCGTTATGAAATTTTTGAGGGCCTCGTCATATTGAGCATTGCGATGGTTCCAATCTGTGTGCTGTTTCGCCTCACAAGATGCTTTGTCCATACAAGCCAGCAGTCGTTCTGGTGAAATAGGCCATGCGCCCACAAGGGTCTGATACAAAAAATATTCAATATTACGATCGGGGAAATGGTTCTTGCGGTGACGCTCGTTCATTTTTGCCCAACGCAAAACGGCGGTGCGCCATTCATCTGGTATTTCCGAAAGGACATTAAGGCGGGCCCGGACATCTTCACTGCGCTTGGTGTCATGCGTGGAACTGGAAAGCATGGAATGACCACCACGCTCCTGCAATTTTCGGCAAAATTCATGAAATTCATCCGCACTCACACCAAATTTTCCCGGATCACCACCGACTTCGTTCACCGACAGGAAATGGTTCAAACAATAAAAGGTTGTATCCTCGACGCCCTTAGCCATGGCCGGACCGGTCAATTGCTGGAAACGGGCGACAAATTCATATTCAGATTCGCCATGAAAAAGCAGGAGCAACAGGTCACTTAAAAATTCGAAGAGCGTGGGAGACAAATCCGAACGGGCCTGTTTTGCGGAAGATGCTGCTTTGCTGATATAGAACAAATCACTTTCACCCACAAACTCATCCTCGGTCCGAACATAGGTTCGGTACACCGGAAAACATGCAATAAACTCGATTAAGGCTTCGCGTAAACCTTCACGAGGAAAATCCTGATGTGCCGGACGGTGCGCGGCAATTTTCACGAGCAAGTCCACTAGCCGCCGAACTTCTGTCACAAAAAGCGTTTCCAGGACAAGGCGTTTCTTTTCCCGGACGGTCTTGCCGGCATCTGTCGGTTCCCCAGTAAAATCAGAATAAAAATCCGCCAGCGGATATTTACTTTTTGACTGAATGAACAAGCCATTGGCCTGGTTTAAAAAATCATAACCTACCGTTCCTTGAACCAGCCAATCGTCTGGCATATTCTCACCGGGCTGCAAAATCTTTTCGACAACCGTCCATAGATCCGGTGCCAGTGCCCGAAGGCGCTTACTGTATGTGGCAGGGTCGCGCAGGCCGTCGGGATGGTCAACTCGCAAACCATCGAGCCATTGTTTGCCCAACCAATGCTTCAACAGCGAATGAATATCTGCAAAAACGGATTCGTCTTCAGTACGAACGCCCGCGAGAGTACTTACGGCAAAAAACCTGCGGTAGTTCAGCTTTGAATCTCCGTCACCCCAGAAGGCGAGAGAATAATTCTGTTTTTGAACCAAATCATTGAGTTTGTGATGGTCTGAATTTACGCGATCCAATGAAAAATCATTTGGGATGGAATCCCGGGCAACAGGAAATTTGTTTTCAAAATAACGCAGGATGGCTTCTCCATTTTCCTTTTCTACCTGTAATTCACCCCGCATTAAAATGTGTTCGTAGTGGCCTCCCAGGACGGGAAGCAAAACCTTACCGCGCAGTTTTGGGTCCGACGGGTTCCATTCGATATCGAAATATTTCGCAAACCGGCTGGCAGGACCGTTTTCCAGGACATCCCGCCACCATTCATTTTCCGGTGTACTAATACCCATGTGATTGGGAACAATGTCCAGGATAAGACCCATGTTTTGTTCATGCAAAGCCGCGACCAGTTTCTCCAAATCCTCTTCGGTACCAATCTCAGGATTCAACTGGTTGAAATCGCAAACATCGTAACCATGCTGACTATGTGGGCCGGCCTTAAATAGTGGCGACGCATAAAGATGTGAAATTCCTAATTCATGAAAATACGGGACCAGGGCAGTGGCGTCAGCCAGACGAAAATGCTCGTTGAATTGAAGACGATAGGTCGCACGTGGAATCACCCTCAAGCCCCTTCCCACCTTCTCCGCATCCACCACGGTGGAGATTAAACCAGCTTCAGTCATGCTGCTTTTTCCAAAGGATTGCGTTCAATATGAAAGCCCAGCCGTTCGCCCAGCATTAGGAACTTTTCAATCCACGGCCCGGATTTTCCATCGGCTCGCTCTTCCATCTGGGGCAGAATTTTCCCGCGCAATTGGTCGTAAACATTTTGCGCTTTCCACAAGTTGATTCCCACCGGAATGAAAGCAAGCAACCCGGCCGAATTCGAAAAACGCTGGAGCAATTCCAAATCCTCCGGCGACTTCTGAAGTTCTTCACTTAAACGGTCAAAATGCTTTTTGACGGCAAACGCCAAAGCATCTTTTTCCAACGTAGCATTGATGTTTTTCACCTGGGCGACCAAAGACTTGACCCGTTCAGCGTCCGGATGGCCGTTTTCGAATTGTTTTTGGAGTTCGGCATTAAGGACAAACTCGACCGCCGGAGTAAGGGAATGGAGCGGCGGCATGTGAATATCGTTGAGGAAATTAACGAGGGGCGCATAACGGTCCGAGAGCGATTTGTAGGCGTTATAAATGTCTTCGCGCGTGGCGGAGAGAATTTGGCTGAGCACTTTGAATTGTTCATCCCGGAAAAGATTTTTGATAGAATAATGGCCCTGGCCAAAATGACGGTCCAGAATCCGGATGATTTCGGGAAAATCAGCACGTTCAAAGGCCACGCGGGTTTCTGCAACCAATTTGTCGTAATTTTCCTGGGAAGTAAAAAGCTGGACGCCGCAGTTCAAATTATGGCCGCCAAGGTAGAGCGCGCCGTAAAAGACCGTGTCGGAATTGCGAGTGATAGAAAAAGTAACTTTGATCCGGCCTACGGCCAGGCGCACCGCGCCGGACGTCCAAAATTGCCGATCCTCCTGTTTGACGAGGTAGGAAAAAATTTTGGCCTCATCCGGGTAGGATTCGACGAGGGAACTAATGGCATAGTGCGCCGCTACGGTTTCACGGGTCATCACAGCAGGCTTCACAAATTTTTCGTAAACGACACGACCGTTTTGATTTTCAGGAATATTACTTTTGGCCTGTTCTAAAACTTCAAGGAAACGGGTTTCGAGATTCTCAGACCCAAGTTCAGTGGCCAGTTGCAGGGCACGCGCAGCATATTGAATAACCTGTACTGTCTCGATGCCGGAAATTTCGTCAAAAAACCACCCACAACTGGTGAACATAAGCATGGCGTGCCGCTGCATTTCCAAAAGACGGGTCGCCGTGACCTGTTCACTGTCACTTAATTTGCGCGCGGCATTGGCGATAAAAAATTCGGCAATTTTTTCGTCCGAACGATCCAAAATCACTGAAATGTATTCGTCGCGGGCCTTCCATGGATCTTTCAAATATTCTTTAGCCCGGGTTTCAAAAAATGCGGCAAGCTTCCCATTCAATTCGTTCAGGGCATCGCGCAAGGGTGTACGCCATTGCTGGTTCCATCCGGCATGGCCGGCGTTACAGCCGCAGTCACTTCGCCACCGCTCGACTCCATGGGAACAACTCCAGGCACTGGGCTGGTGAATCTCCACCTCATGGGCCGGTGGATGTTTTTCTAAAAATTCTGCGTAAACGGTAAGTTTGGCTTTGTCGCTGGTTTCAATCTTATGCAGCGCAAAGGCCAGCGCCATATCGCCGTATTGAAAATGATGCCCGTAGGATTCACCGTCGGTCGCAATATGGACGAGTTGATCGTGCTGGCGACCTTCGTCAATTGCGTTCAGGAGGCGGCTGGCGAACGCGTCACCATTGGTCAGGAGCCTCTCAAACGCAACTGCCTGGGAAACTGGGCCATCGTAAAAAAATATAGCAATCGAATGTCCTTCCGGCAGTCTTACGAGATAAGGACGGGTGGGGTCGATCTTCCCGCCGTTAACGTCCTGCCAGTCATCGCCATTTTGCAATGGACGTATGCGCGCGGCTTGAAAAGGAGAAAGAACGGTAAATTTGATCCCGTGCTGGGCCAGCACATCCAGCGTTTCGTTATCCGCCCCGCATTCCGGCAGCCACATACCTTCGGGCTTGCGGCCAAACCGCGACTCAAAATCGCGAATGCCCCAAATGACCTGCGTGTGTTTATCGCGGGTAGTGGCCAGCGGCATAATCATGTGATTGTAGCCCTGCGCCAGGGCCGAGCCGTGGCCGGAAAAACGTTCCCGGCTTTTTTTATCGGCCTCCATGATGGCATTATGGATTTCCGGCTGCTTGTCTTTCATCCAGGAAAGCAGTGTGGGCCCGAAATTAAAACTCATCCGGGAATAATTGCTTACGATGCGCTGGATACGGCCGTCACCATCAAGCAGCCGGGCGCGGGCATTTGGGGCATAGCATTCGAAACAGATTCGCTCGTTCCAGTCATGATAGGGTTCAGCCGAACTCTGAAGCTCAACGGCTTCAAGCCATGGGTTTTCCCGGGGCGGCTGATAAAAATGGCCGTGAATACAAACGTATTTTTCCATAGTCCTTCTTTTACTCCTTGTAACCACGCAAAGATAAGCGCGGATGATGCACTATCCACTCGAAGGCAAAGCTTGTCAAATAGCTATATGGAAAACTTTCTACGGTTTGCGCCCGCCAAACGCCGCAAAGCAACTGTTCTTGTGAAGGATGTCAATTTCCACAAAACCAACACGTTGCATCAGGCTGGTTTGATAAGTAACCGGGCGCGGGGAATCTTCCTGCTCAACGTAGGCAAATACTTTGTCACGATATTCCGCCCCTCCGGTTTGCGTGAGGTAATCGCCATAGCGATTCCACATCATATGCTGGACTGCGTTTCCCTCGTGTGCGACGAAATCCGTCACCCAAAAAGAACCGCCCGGCGCGAGCAGTCGAAAGATTTTCTGGAAAGCGGTTTCCCAATCCGTATCGTCCCGCAAATGATGCAGGACGGCAGCAGCCAAAATGATATCAAAATGGCCAGCAGGAAGGTTTGCTTCGCGCAAATCGATCTGGATTATTTGCAATTGTGTCCCCCCGGCGGCGCACACGCGTTGTTCTGCGCGCTCAAGCATCGGACGACTAAGATCAAGTAGACTCCATTCGATTTCTTTGATTGAGCGGCCCTGGCTTTGCAGGCGGTCGAGCAATTTAAGAGTGTTATTCCCAGCCCCGCATCCAATATCCAGGACGGCTTTGGCATTAGGATTACATGCCGCTGCGGCCGCAGTAATAAGCTCCATGGCCAAAGGAGCATCAATGGTCGCCTTTTGACCGGTTTCAAGATTGGAGAAGCGTTCGACGTCACTATCGAAGCGGGCGCGAATTTCAGCCACCGTTGACTTTACTTTCATAGTTCGAGTGTAGCATGTTTATGGAAAACGTCTCCTTGGAGTTTTGTATTTGAATGTTAATCTTCGGCCATGGCTGAATCGCAAAAACATACGAACCGGCTGGCGCAGGAAAAGTCGCCGTACCTTCTACAACATGCCGGCAACCCCGTAGATTGGTTCGCGTGGAATGATGAAGCCTTTGCAAAGGCGCGAAAGGAGAATAAGCCAATTTTCTTGAGTATCGGCTATTCGACCTGCCACTGGTGCCACGTCATGGAACGCGAAAGTTTTGAGGACCAGCGTGTGGCGGAATTTTTGAATGCACATTTCGTCAGCGTAAAAGTAGACCGCGAAGAGCGGCCGGACGTGGATAAAATCTACAT
>DATJXK010000106.1:0-16913 GCA_035500235.1 Pseudomonadales bacterium
ATAGCCAGAAGCTGTGAATCTGTTTTTATTTCGCTGAAGCCTAAGACAAATCAACTCCGACAACCTTTTTGAATTTCGACCGGAAGATCCTGTCGAGATTTTTTATATTATCCGGGTAAATTGAGATAAATTTCACGCGGAGTTGGTGATAACGCGCCATTTTATATTTCATGGAACGTTCGTATTTCCTCCGCTCATAGTCGTTGTCAACGTTTAGCATTCCCCAGTACTCAACATAAACATCATAGTCAGGCAGGTAAAAGTCGGGCGTGCTTACCTTGGCCCGGAATATCCAAAATTTGGCTTCGAGTTCTTTTTCGTATTGGTAGCGGAGGCCGATGGAATCGAAATATTCCGCAATTTGTTGCTCCGCTCCGCTGCGAACGGTGACGCCCAGTTTTGTCGTGCAGCGTTTCCCGTACTGTTTCCGCGGGAAAAGGAGATCCAATAATACGTCCAACATATTTGTCTAAATTGGGACAACGAATTTAGTTTTTTTGCCGCCAATCCGGCTCATGTTCCAGCTTCGCCGGGCTTTGGTCAGATGGTCTTTACCGGGCGATTTCATGCGCCAATTAAAAGTTAAAAATGTAAAATTAAAAATGAAAAACGGGCGCAGGCGTCGCAGAATGATTAACAACAAAGACGCAAAGGCACCAAGCTTCTTTGTTTCTTAGTTACTTTGTTGTTCAGTCATTTGCAATAATTCGCGTAAAACAATTTCGAAACTGTTTTAACGTAAAGGCAGATTTAGCTTGTTTTTACTTTCGTTTCTGACTAACCTATAACATAAGAAATTATTACTCATTTTCCTATGAACTTCCGTTCCATCTTCTGGGCAATGATGGTTTCTTTTGCCTTTTTGGAGGGAGTATCGGGGCAGCAGTTTCAGGATTTGAATTTTGAATCGGCAAAGCTGGTTACGGTTTCTTCTGGCATGGTTCAATTTGCCCAGGCATTTCCGGGATGGACGCTCACGGTGACCAACCCCTTTAGCCCCGATGCTCTTTACGACACGGTTTATCTGGACAGCGCCGGGATCAGCATTATTGATAATACCGCCAATACTCCTTCTTTTCTGGCGGGAGACGTCATTCAGGGGCGTTACACCGCCATCCTCCAGTCCGGAAATGGATATCCGCCGGGCGGCGGCATGGTCCCAAGTGATGTGACGCTTTCCCAGACAGGGATGGTTCCGCCAGGCACGGAGTCGCTCGAATTCGAGATAGAGCCCCTGCTCATCGGGGCGGGCAATTTCGAAGTGACGCTGGATGGCCAGCCATTGTCCCTGGCGCCTTTGGGCACCGGCTCCAATTATGAACTTTTCGGCGCGGATATCAGCCAGTGGGCGGGACAAACCGCGCAACTGGCCTTTACGGTTTTTGCGCAAGTGCCGCACAGGGATGATGAGTATCTCGCCCTGGATGCCATCCAGTTTTCTTCCCAACTGGTTCCTGAACCGGGCGTGTTAAGTTTGCTGGCTTTGGGAGGTTTGTTGTTAATTCGTGCCATTCGCCGGGCCATGTGGGTTCAAATTAAGCGCCGTGCGTGGCCTTTAACTATAATTGTAGGGGTTTAGGTCGTTGATTATCAACGATGTAGGGTTTGTAGGGGGTTTCCGGAGTACACGCGTGTGTTCCCTTCGCCGACGGAGGTTTAGACACCACGTGAAACGTGGCAAGCAGAGCCGCAGAGAGTGCAGAGAGAAATTTATTCTGAAAATAGCCCAGCACTTTAGTGCTGGGGAAAGATTCATCCAAACCATTCGAGTCCCTTGGGGACGAAAGAAATGCACGGTTCTGCCGTCCCTCCGGGACTTCTATATTTTTCGTTATGTAATCCCAGCACTAAAGTGCTGGGCTATTTTCATAAATCAGCACCAATTCGCGTTAATTCGTGTCCATCTCCGCGCCGGCGTGAACAACGAGGAGTCAAGTTCCGCTTTGGAGGTGTTGAATTTTGAGTTATGAATGATGAGTTAATCCACGGTCAAACGTGGTAAAGGTTGATAGTTGATGGCAAACGGCCTTCGCAGGGTTGCGACGGCCAGATTGTTCATTGATATTTTGAAGAAGTGGATGGTTGATGGCGGAGAGTTGAGAGAAGGCAAAAATCAACTCTGTTGAAGGCTATTTAAACCTATTCAAGACCCCTGGGGGGAGGGGTGAGGCAAATGAGGAATGAGGAATGAGGAATGAGGAATTGAAGTCAGCCAAAAAGGCCAAAACCAAACTGCCGCAAGGCTATGCAAGATAAGAAAATGGTTCGCGGGTACGACTCGCCCCACCATTGAGGGCGGCGGCGGGAATTTTTCCCACCTTCAAATGCGTTCGCATCCAGATCGCTCACGTGTCCCGCTGGTGCGGGATATTAGGGCGGGGTGCCTTGGGTCTTGTACCCCCGGGATAAATCCCGGGGCTATTCATCTGTCACCCCTCCGGGGTTTTCCATTAGTATCATTGACGTTCTGGATTAAAGGGGCATTATTGGCATGCAGGAGACGGGGGTTCGCGCCCTGGAAAAAGAATTCAAACACTGATAACTTATGAAACATTACAGCGTCACCATTACTATCGCCGTGGCTTTGATCATCGCCGTCGTCATGGCCCGGCACGCGGCCCTGGCCCAAAATGCGAGTGACCAATCCATGAACCCATCAGACGGCACACGCGCGCGTGAGATGACGAGCGCCAGCGCGGCGACGAATCATCCTGACGGTGACGCGGTCCCGGTCACGGAAATGCCGGCGGGATATCGTGACTGGCGGTTGATCTCGGTGGCGCATGAGGAGGGCAACCTGCACAGTTTCGCCGTGGTGTTGGGCAACGACACGGCTATCCAGGCGTATCGCGCCGGCACGCTGCCGTTCCCGGACGGAACGATCATTGCCGCCTTGCATTATCATCACGTGCCTTCGGCGGAGAACAACAAGATCTTCGGGCAGGAGCAATCGTTCGTGCCGGGCGCGCCGTCCAACGTCCAGTTCATGATCAAAGATTCCAAAAAGTATGCCACGACGGGCGGCTGGGGCTTTGGCCATTTCGTGGACGGTAAACCGGTCACGGACGTGGTGAAGATCGAGGGCTGCTACGAATGCCACGCGCGCGACCCGGAGCATGATTTGGTTTTTGCGCATTATGCGCCGTGAGCAGGTTGATGGTTGATGGTTGAGAGTTGAGAGTTGATGGTTGAGAGTTTAGTGAGTGTCCGGAAGCCACGAGACGAAGCTTTAATTGCGGCCGCGACGCAGCGCGGCCCTACCACCTGAAAATAACTTTGTGAGGCAATCCGCGTCAGGCTTTGCGCCGGGCGTTTTCGTTCCATTGTTTCACGGCCTGTTCGCTGAGCAACCCGGCGTAACCGTGAGTAGTGGAATAACCGTCCTCGCAATGGCGAAGCAGGAGGTCGAGATGCCAGTAGTAGTCCACGAGCCGGTCAATCTCGCGGGGACGATAATTCTTGCGCGCGGCGGGGGTGACTTTGATCCAGGCGGCCAGCGCGGCATGCTCTTCGCGGGCCAATTGCCAGGCATCTTCGAGCAGCAGGTTCATGGTGCCGTCAACAAAGCTCTTTAAAGAGCTATAGCGGAGCGATGGCAATTGGGTACTCACAAAAAATAATGCGAAATACTGTTCCGGTGCCTGTAATCACAAACCTGCTCCCCTTTAAACGATAACTCAAGCGAATAATGAAATTTAAAATATTTTTAACATTCCCGACACTTTGACACGGAAGCATTGGAGTCTTCGCCAGAGAATTGTCCATGCACCTAAATTCTTCTCGCGAAGGTTGTTGACTTGGTGCGTAAGCCGTGCTTATTGATGCGGCGGGGAAAAAGGGGGCGGTTTATGCATTGATTCCATGAAACGCATTCTCTTCGTCGAAGACAGCGCCATGCTGCGCCAGATGTTCCAGATTTTGCTCGCGGGCGAACACGAGCGCTGGGAGGTGGCGACGGCGGCGAGCGGTGAGGAGGCGCTGGACTTGATGGCGCAACGGCCGTTTGACGTGGTGGCGTCGGACATGAACATGCACGGCATGAGCGGCGTGCAATTGCTGACCACGATCCGGACTTTCTATCCCGGCACATCGCGCATCATCATCTCGGGCGCCGCGGACCAGGCGGCAGCCTCGGAAGCGCTGGGTTCCACACACCAGTTCCTCATGAAGCCCATCGATATCAATACGCTGCGGTCCACGCTGGCGTGTTTGGAAGGGCTGGACGCGTTCCTGCATTGCGAGAAGCTCAAGACGCTGGCGGGGAAGATGCGGATGGTGCCAAGTTTTCCCACGCTGTACATGGAGATCATGAAGGCGATTGAAAAGCCGGATGCGCCGTTGCAAGTGATTGATGATTTGATCGTCAAAGACCCGGGGCTGACGGCGAAAATCCTGCAGATCGTGAATTCAGCGGCGATGGGCTTTCAGGAAAAAATCAATAACCCAATGGAGGCGGTGCAGCAATTGGGCCTGGGCACGGTGAAATCGCTGGCGCTCTCGGCGCATGTGTTCACGTGTTTCACGCCGGCGTTGCGAATTAATTTTCCGGTGGATTCGCTATGGCGGCACCTGATGCAGACGGGCAATACGGCGCGCGCGATCATGCGGGCGGAAGACGGCGACCACGCCTATGTGGAAGCGGCGTACACGGCGGGGCTATTGCACGACGTGGGCAAGCTGATGCTGGCGGACAGCATGCCGAAGGAATTTCAGCAGGCGCTGACGCAGGCGATGGATGCCAACCGGCCGTTGCCCGAAGTGGAGGCGCAGATTTTTGGCGCGACGCACGCGGGCCTGGCGGCGTATCTGCTGGGGTTGTGGGGATTGCCCGCGCCGATTGTCGAGGCAGTGGCGTTTCATCACACGCCAGAGATGAGCTCGAACGCGAAGTTCAGCCCGCTGACGGCGGTGCACGCGGCGAATGCGCTGGAGTATGAACTGGACGGCCTGGATTCGGATCTCAACCTGGAGTACCTCACCAAAATCGGCGTCGCGGACCGGTTGGATGTGTGGCGCGAGGAGGCGGAGAAGGTGAGAGCCAATGGGAAGTGAAGACGGCGGACGGCTCGCGAACAGCGTGCCTGACGGCAGCGCCCCACCATCTGCAAAGGGAGAAGGTAGAATGAAGAATTAAGAATGGCTCGCAAAAATCCTTTTACCTTTAACTTTTTACTTTTCCCCAATAATAGAGGCCACGCGTGGCTCGCCGTAGATGATGCCGCGGCCGGTGGTGGCGAGGTATACGCGGCCAAAGACGCGCGGGTCGCCGGTGAGGTGGTTGATCCAGCCGAATTGATGATCAGCATCGTTAAGGCGCAGCCAGGTGAGGCCGGCGTCGTCCGAGCGGAAAATGCCCCTCTGCGATGTAACGTTCCCAAACAAAAAGAACGCAGGAGCTTTCCCCTGCGGCGCGGCTTTGCCACAACCAAACGCGAGCGCGGTGTTGACTGATTCGATCTTTGCGAATGATTGGCCGGCGTCGGTGGAGTGCCAGAGGCCGTTGGTGCCGCAAGTGAGCCACAAATCGCCTTCGCGTTCTGGTGTGGCAATGAGCGTGGCGTCGGGCACGCCGAAGCCGCCCTGCCCTCGCGGCGTTGGTGTGAAAGGAAATGAGAATTTCACTGGCTGAAAATTAGCGGCGCCATTGGTACTAACATAAAGCGTATCAGTGTTTTGATCGAAGGCGTAGAAGCATTCTGGATTAACGCTGTCGGCGATGGGCTGAATGTCCGGGGAAAGGCCGTTACACACGCTCCAGGTTTTGCCGGCGTCGGTAGTGAATTCAGATGCGGCACGGCGTTTGGTCACGACGATGGTCCGGCCATCGGACGAAATGGCCACAGCGCCACCGGGGACGTCAGGCGAGGGTTCGCTGTCGAGTAAACGCCAGTTCTTGCCACCATCGGTGGAGAGCGCAACATGGAGAGAATCTCCGCGCGCGATGCCGGTGCGAACGATGATTTGCGGATGGCCGGCGGCGAAGGCGATGTCTTCGGTCGAGGTAAAATGCGGCCCGGCGTAGCTACCTTGTGGCGGCGATGAATTCAAATCGTCGTGGAGAAAGCCGTCGATATCGCCAACGCCGCTCAAGAGGTGCGCGCCGATGGGAGGGCTGGCGAGCGCGAGCGGGACAGTCTCCTCGAAGCCGTCGTCGGAGAAATTCCAGTGTACGGACGCGCCGGAATCGGAAGCAGTAAGATTGGTGCAAGCCCAAACGCCGTAACCGGTCGTGAACCAGGCGCGGTTGGAATCAGACGGGCTGATGACGATGCCGCCGATCCAGTGGGGCTTGATGCCGCCGGCGTAGGGCGCGCTAGAAAAATCCCAAGTAGCACCGGCAAACAGTGGCGACCAGCTTGCACCGGCGTTGGTGCTACGAAAAATTTCGTCGTGCTGTTTCCAACGGCAAAAGGTTGAGGTGAGCAGCACGGCGGGGTTTTGCGCGTCCACAGCCACGGTGCCATAGCCGAAAGTTTGGCCGTCCTCGGGAGATTTCAGCGGCGTGATATCAGTCCAGGATTTGGTGGCAGGATTAAATTTCCAAACGGCGCCGTCAGTCATTTGATTCGGGCCGGGCTCTTTGCCATAACTGAGATATAATATGCCGTCAGCGGCGAGCACGACGTGATTGGGGCGCAGTCCGATGGGCTGGCCGGGCACGGGCTGCCAATGATCGCCGCCATCGGTGCTGCAAAAGAAGTTCGTGCCCGTGGTGGAAACGGCGGCGTAAATAGTTTGGCCGTCAAACAAGACGCAAATAATGCCGACGGAGCGGTTCCAAAAACGGCGGGGGATATTATTCGTCGGCATGGGTACGGCAATTTTGGGAAAGCTTGTGACGGGATTCCAGGTCACACCGCGGTCGGTGCTCTTCCAAAGGCCGTCGCGTCGCGAACCAAAGAAGAGAACATTGCCGTCGGTGGGGCTGACGACGAGGCGTTCGCCGTTAAAACGGCCGGTTTCATTGCCGCCCATTTTGAAAGGCACGTCGGCGCGCTGCCAGGTGCGGCCACGATCGTCGGAACGGAAAATAGCGGAGCGGGTAAATTCATAAATCCCGGCAGCAAGATAGATGCGGTTGGTGTCATTGGGATCGAGCGCGAGGCTTTCGATGCCGGTGAAATCCTCAAGGCCAAACGAATCGGTGATGGGAATCCAGCGCTGTGAGTTTTCATCCCAGCGGTACGCGCCGCCGACATCGGTGCGAGCGTAGATGAGATTTTTTGCGCGCGGATGAGTAATAAGGCCAGTCACAAAACCGCCACCGCCGATGACGACATTCCGCCATTGGTATGGCTCGGACGTGGAAGTATCTACGGCGAGCGAGCGTAAACAGACGACGCAGAGCGTAACGATAACGGCAATTTTTTTCGTAATGCGAAAAGGCACGAGGATAGAGAACCGGTTTTTGAGCGGATTGTCTTGTCGTTAAAATTGGTGACTGGTGAGGCCGCCTTGCAGACGACACATATTTATGCTTAATTAGCAGCCAAGGCGGCGGTTTCACCCGTTGAATGTTTTGGGCCGCCGGCTGTCAAAGAGACAGTTAGAAAGAGATGTGATTTATGCTATTTTTTGATCCAGTTTATTTTTTGTTTATTATTCCGGGAATCCTGCTTGGGTTATGGGCGAAAGTGAAGCTTTCGCACGCTTACGGCAAGTATAGCCAGGTGGCAGTGGACTCGCGCATGACGGGCGCGGAAGCGGCGCGGGAAATCCTCGACCGCGCAGGGCTGCAGAATGTACCGGTAGAGGAAGTTCCTGGCCATTTGAGCGATCATTATGACCCGTCAAAGCGCGTGCTGTGTTTGTCGTCAGAAAATTTCAGCGGCCAATCGGTGGCGGCGGTGGGCGTGGCGGCACACGAAGCCGGACACGCGTTGCAACACCAGGCGGCGTATGGGCTGTTCAATGTCCGCCAGGCGATTGTGCCGGCGGCGCAGTTTGCCGATTGGACATGGTACCTCGTGATTGTTATCGGTTTTTTGCTTCACGCATTCGGGCTGATCATGCTGGGGATTGTGCTTTTCTCCGCAGTCACATTATTTCAATTGGTGACACTGCCAGTGGAATATGATGCCAGCCGCCGCGCGAAGGAGCAATTGTTCCGGCTCGGATTGGTCCATGAACATGAACGTGAGGGCGTAAGCAAAGTGCTGGACGCCGCAGCGCTCACCTATGTGGCGGCACTGGTCTCGTCCGTGATGACGCTCCTCTATTTCCTCATGCGCGCGCAAGGAGACCGGAGGTAAATTGAGACGAAAGTGGCGCGCGAAAAATATTTCCCATCTTCAATCGCGCTCGCCCCGTTGGTAGGGGCTGCGCGTGTCCCGCTTTCGCGGGATATCACGGTGGGTTATTTAGAAACCTAAACCCGGGGTGGTCGCGCTTCGCGCTCGACCCCGGGCTAATATCGTAAACCCTTTCAGGGTTCTCAGTCAGGGCTCGACAGCACACACGTGTGCCGTCTCGCCTCACGATTTTGAGGACAGCCTGCCTTACGAGACAGCCCAGTTGAGCACGGATTTTTGGACGTGCAGGCGGTTTTCAGCCTGGGTGAAGATGGTGTCGGCGTTGGCCTCGAACGTTTCCTCATCAATTTCCTTGCCGCGATAAGCAGGCAGGCAATGCATGACGAGCGCGTCAGGCTTGGCGAGCTTCACGAGCTTCTTATTGATTTGGTAGCCCTTTAAAACCTTTAGCCGTTCGGCGGATTCGCTTTCCTTGCCCATGGAAACCCAGACATCCGTGTACAGGAGGTCCGCGCCTTTCGCGGCTTTTTCCAGGTTTTCCATGCACACGATTTTGCCGCCGGCACGTTTTAAAACGTCTGCGGAGGGCTGGAATTTTTTGGGCGCGGCGATGCGCAGTTCAAAATTCAGTTTGGCAGCGGCAAAGATCCACGAGCGCGGCACATTGCACGCGCCGTCGCCGACGAAGACCACGACCTTGCCCGTAATCGACCCGCGAAGTTCCTTGTAAGTAAAAATATCCGCGAGGATCTGGCAGGGATGCTCGTCATCGGTCAGGGCGTTGATCGTGGGCAGTTTGGAAAATTCAGCAAACTCCTCGACATCGCTCTGCGCAAAAGTCCGGATGATAGCGCCGTGGACCATCCGGCCCAGAACGCGGGCGGTGTCTTTGATGGGTTCGCCGCGGCCGAGCTGGATGTCGTTCGCATTGAGAAAAAGCGGCGAGCCGCCGAGCTCGCGAACGCCGACTTCAAAAGAAACCCGCGTGCGCGTGGACGATTTGGAAAAGATGAGCGCCCAGCATTGGCCGGCCAGCGGCTTGCGGTCCACCCGCAATCGCCCGCGCTTGAACTCGGGGGCGTCGCGCAGAATCTTTTCGATGTCTGCAACCGGCAATTTTTCCAATGACAATAGATTTTTCATGCTTAATTTTGGAAACGTCCGCCCAAAGTAGATTTTATAACCAAAATAAGAAACCGCGTCACTTCTTTTTCTTCATGCCGTCGGCGGCACGCCACAGGTACCACGCCGCAGTGGTGCGATGCGGCCGCCAGACTTCACCGAACTTGAGGAGTTGCTTCGGTGTGGGCATGCCGCGCTTTTTGTAAGCGTGGCGAAAGCCGGTGCGAACGCCAAAATCGTCCACCGGCAAAACGTCAAAACGCCCGAGTTGAAAAATCAGAAGCATCTCGACCGTCCAACGTCCTACGCCGCGCACTTGGGTGAGGCGCGCAACGATTTCGTCATCCGACAGCTTCGCAATTTCGCGCGAGGAAGGCACGATGCCGGCCAGGGTCTTCTCCGCGATATCGCGGATGGATTTGATTTTGGCGAAGGAAAAACCAGCCGCACGAATTTGCGCATCCGTGACGCCGGCCAAATCCTCCGGGCGTGGAAATTTTTTGCCGGGAAACAATTTTCGGAAACGGGTAAGGATGGTATTGGCGGCAGTGCCGTTCAATTGCTGGTGTGCGACGGCCTGCACGAGCGATTGAAACGGCGAGCGGCGCGTCTCCGGCACCAGTTCGCACAAACCGTGCGTCTCAATCAGCACGCCCATGATCGGGTCGCGCGCGGAGAGATGCTTGTGCGCTTCGGGCGTCATGGCGCGAGAGATTTCACGACCTCTTCGATTCTCGAAATGCCTTCGCCCGCCTCCTGCGGCTTCAGGTTCAGCGGCGGAAGCAAACGAATGGTCTGCATGCCGGCGGGAATGACCATGACACCGGCGGCGTGCAGGCGATTGGTCAATTGAACGGCTGCGACCTTGTCGCTCGAGGCCAACGCGGGGATTTTTTCCTTCTCCACCAGTTCGAGGCCGAGCATAAAGCCGAGGCCACGCGCATTTTTGACGATGCCGGGATATTTCTCCGCGAGCTTGTTCAATTCGTTGAGCGTCCAATCGCCGAGCTTGCGCGCCTGGGCGTCGAGTTTTTCCTGTTCGATGACTTCAAAAATTTTCAAGGCCACGGCGCAGGCGAGCGGCGTGCCGCCAAACGTCGTCGCGTGCATGCCCGGCCCCAGCAGATCCGCATAGGGCGCGCGCAACCAAAACGCGCCGATGGGGAAACCGCCGCCGAGCGACTTGGCCATGGACAAACCATCGGGCAAAAACTTCTCGCCGCCGGGCGTGTTTTCCAGAATCCGCTGGAAGCTTTGATATTTTCCAGTGCGATAATGGCCGTCCTGCACGCCGTCCATAAAAAGGAGCAGTTTTTTTTCATCGCACAACGCGCGCAGGCCGAGCAAATATTCGGGCGTGGCGGGCGTGATGCCGCCTTCGCCCTGGACACCTTCAATCAGAATCGCGACGGTGGCCGGCGAAATGGCGGCGCGGGCGGCGTCCAAATCATTATATGGAATATGCCGAAAGCCGGGCGTCATCGGCTCGAATCCCTTTTTCACTTTATCCTGGCCGGTGGCAGCAATGCCCGCGAGCGTACGTCCGTGAAAAGAGTTAACGGCCGTTAAAATCTCAAAGCGGCCTTCATCATGGCCGAATTTGCGGGCGGCCTTGAACAGGCCTTCATTGGCCTCGGCGCCGCTGTTGCTGAAAAATACTTTACCGCCGCCGATACGCTTCACAATTTCCGCGGCAAGCCGTCCTTGCGGTTCCGTGTAATAAAGATTCGAGACGTGAATCAATTTCTGCGACTGCTCCACAAGCGCCTCGGTAATGGCGGGGTGCGCGTGGCCGAGGCAGTTGACGGCAATGCCGCCGCCAAGGTCAAGATAGCGCCGGCCGGCGACGTCGAAAACGTAGCTGCCCGCGCCGTGGCTCAGCGCGAGGTCGAAGCGCCCGTAACTGGGCACGACGTTCCGGCTGAACAAATCGCGGACGGATTCGAAGTCGTTTCGGACAATCGCCGATGGCGCTGGTACAATTTCTTTCACAATGTAAGGGAACAAAAATGCATCAAAGACACAAAAAGAGGAAATGTTTTTTGCGGAGATTCGCCTAAAAACCGAAGATTTTATTTCTCCGCCTGCAGGGCATCCCACGTTTCGAGGTAGAGTGCGCGGACCACAGGATTAATCGCAAGATCGCGCGGCAATTTGCGATATTTAATCAGCTCAATGACATCTGTTTTATCTTTGTGCCGATAGTTTGGGCTATTTTTCCAACTGTCCAGCTTCAAAGAAATTAATTCTTCCAAAGAAATAATTTGCAGCGTTTCAGCAACGGCCTTCGCTTCGGGAAACGGAACTTTACAACCGGTTTTCAAAACATGACCGGCAGGGAGCAGATCAATTTCCACGCCGTTGCGGCGGTCTTCAACACGATTATCAATACCGTAGACCTTAAAAAAGGGACCACTCAGATTCGCTGTTAAAAATTCGACAGCTTCCAGGACGTCCGGCACAACGATATCCACATCAATGGTCACTCGCGGATAACCGTGTTCCTGCACCGCCAGACCACCGACAATGAGATGCGGGATGTCATTATGCGCAAGAACGGTCACGGCGTCCCGGGCGGTCTCAATGATCCCGCTCGTGCCGGTGTTCTCCCGCAAAATGTAAGCAGACTGATTCACTAACCTATAGTATAAGGCTTCCCACGGCTTTCACAACACAATCTCCGTGCCGTTGCCTTCGTCCGTGAAGATTTCCAGCATCACGGAGTGCGGCACGCGGCCATCCACAAAGGAAACTTTTTCGACGCCGGATTGAATCGCCACGACGGCGCTGTCCACCTTGGGGATCATGCCTTTATCAATGATGCCGGCTTTTTTCAGCCCGTCCACTTCGCTGGTCTTCAAATGCGAAATCACTGAATCGGGTTTCTTCGGGTCGCGCAGAAGTCCGGGGACGTCACTCATGAAAACGAGCCGCCTGGCCTTGAGCGCAATGGCGGCCTGCGCAGCGGCCACGTCGGCATTGCAATTGTAAATTTTGCCGTCCTCGCCCCGGGCCGTGGGGCTGATAACCGGCGTGAAACCGCACCAGATGCTTTCTTTCAAGGGCTGCACATTCACTTCGATCACTTCGCCGACGTAACCGATGTCAATTTTCTTGCCGGGATTTTGCGGGTCATCGAGCAAAAGCTTTTTGCATTTAAAGATGTCCGGCCCGGCAAAGCCGACGGCGTTGCCGCCGAGTGCATTGATAGTTTTAACAATTTCAGGATTGATTTCGCGGGACAAAACATCGTCCACGATTTTAGCCGTGGCCTCATCCGTGACTCGCTGGCCCTGGATGAAATCCGCCTTAAGCCCGGCCTTTTCCATGGCGCGGGTAATGGCTTTGCCGCCGCCGTGGACGACGATGGGATCAATCTCCACGGCTTCGAGGAAGACGACGTCGCGCGCGACGCTCACGCGCGTCTTTTCATCCGGCGAATCCATAAAACTCCCGCCGTATTTGACGACGAAAGTGGCGCCGCTGAATTTTTGGATGTACGGAAGCGCTTCGAGGAGCGTATCGGCTTTGGCAATGAGATCCTGCACGCCCCATTCGTTACAAAAAATCCGCGGGAAATGAAAGCGCGATTGTCGCTGCGATTTCACTTTGACGGGCGCGATGATTTTCATAAAGTTGCGGCATGCCTGAGATTGCCAAATTCGTAAATGGCGGCGCCAGCGACATTACGCCCGCCATGGCGGAAAAAGTTTTGCGCCAACTGCCCCAGTGGAAACTGGAGTTCACCCAAATCAGCGCGCCGAAATTTCCGCACCTGGTGGACCAGCTTGAATTTCTCGCCGACGCGGTGGAAGACGCCATCGAGGGCGCGTACAAAGATTTGCCGTTTGTGGCGGTGGCGCAGGCGGTCTTCGCGCTGCTTTACACGCACAAAAAGACGAATATCCTGTCCGAAAGCCTGCTGGAACTCGGGCGCGCGGATGATTCGAGCGTGGTGCGCGCGGTGCTGATTCAAAATGAAAAGGCGTTCGCCCTGTACGCCGCCAAACAGGGTGTTGACTGGCAAAAGATCACCAGCCAGCCATAACATTTTGCGATGCAAATTCCGTTGGTCATGACCATTATCGGTCCGGACCGCACCGGCCTGGTGGAAGCGGTGGCCCGCGCGGTGAGCAGCCATGGCGGCAACTGGCTGGAAAGCCGCATGTGCCGGCTGGGCGGGGAATTTGCCGGGATCCTGCGAATCGAAATTCCCGCCGGGAAAAAAACTCCCCTGCTTGATGCGCTCCAAAAAATTTCCGGTCTCACGGTGACCGTCCATGCCGGCGACTCGAAAATTTCCGCCTCAAACGCCCGCCAGACGAAAATGGAAATTATCGGGCAGGACCGCCCGGGCATCGTCCATGAAATTTCCGCCGCGCTGGCCCGCGCGGGCGTAAATGTGGAGGAATTTTCCAGCGAAGTCGTGAGCGGCGCCATGTCCGGCGAAACGCTCTTTAAAGCCGTCGCACGGCTGCAGTTGCCCGAGAACTGCGATCTTGGCGCATTGAAAAAAGATTTGGAAAAAATCGCCGCGGATTTGCTGGTGGATGTTTCGTTTGAGAAACTAAATAGTTAGATCCAGCGATTCACCTGCGTTTTATAGGCGCGATAGCTTTCTCCGAACCGGCTTTCCAGATAATCTTCCTCGCGACGGACAATCCGGTAATGCACCACCGCCAGTGTCGGGATCAACATGACCAGCAGCCACAAAGAACCGACCGACAGCGTAATCCCCAAATAGATGATGGTGCACGCCATGTAGAGGGGGTTGCGCGAGTAACGGTAAGGACCGCTCGTGACGAGTGCGGTCACGGGGAGATCCGGGCGCACGTTGGTGCCGAAGCGTATAAAGGTGCGAACTCCCCAAAAGCCGATGCAGAATCCGGCGAAGGCCAGCAACCAGCCGGTGACGGGAAACGAGAAAAATTTCTGAAAGGGGGCAAGCCAATCGAGCAGTAATCCCAGTCCCAACGCCCCCAAATAAACCAGCGGCGGACAGGAAATAACGTCCGGTGAATCTTTGGAGTCTTCTGATATCATGCTCAAGGTTACTGTAGTGCAGGACTAATGCCAATTTTCTTCTCAGTAAGAATTTCATCTGCAACCGGGTAATTTTCATTTATTCTCCTGAGCGATGTTTGACCTGCTCAAAACGGATTCGGAAACGAAAGCGCGCCTGGGGAAATTGCGCACGGCGCACGGCGTCGTAGACACGCCGGTGTTTATGCCCGTGGGCACACAGGCCAGCGTGAAGGCGCTGGACCCGCGCGAGCTGGAAGAAATGGGCACGCAAATCATCCTCGGCAACACGTACCATCTCAACTTGCGGCCCGGCCTGGACATCATTCGCGCGGCAGGCGGCCTGCATGGGTTTATGAATTGGGAAAAGCCGATTCTCACGGACAGCGGGGGTTTCCAGGTTTTCAGCCTCGCCAAAATCCGCAAGATCAAGACGCACGGCGTGGAATTTCGCTCGCACCTGGATGGTTCACTTTTATTTCTCGGGCCGAAAGAGGCCATGGAAATCCAGCGGACGCTTGGCTCGGACATCGCGATGGTGTTTGACGAATGCCCGCCGCACGATGCGCCCGCGCGCGAGCAACGCCAGGCCGTGGAACGCACGATTCGCTGGGCAGGTGAATGCCGCGAACAACCGCGCGCCGATGGACAAAAAGTCTTCGGCATCGTCCAGGGCGGCTCGAATCCGGCGTTGCGCGAGGAATGCGCCAAGGCGCTGGTGGCGATGGAATTTGACGGCTACGCCGTGGGTGGCGTGAGCGTGGGCGAACCGGAACCTGAAATGTTCAAGGCGGTTGAATTTACCGTGCCGCATTTACCGGCGCACAAAGCGCATTACGCCATGGGGCTCGGCACGCCGGCGCAAATGCTGGAACTCATCGCGCGCGGGATTGATATGTTTGACTGCGTGTTGCCCACGCGCGTGGCGCGCAACGGCACGGCGTTCACCCGGCGCGGCGCGTTTAGCCTCAAAGGCGGCGCGAACAAGGCGGATTTCCGGCCGATTGACGAGAACTGCGATTGCTTCGCGTGCAAGCGCTTCACCCGCGCGTATCTGCGGCATTTGCTGAACGTGAACGAGATTCTCGGCCTGCGCATGGTGAGCGTCCATAACTCACATTTGTTTCTGAAAGTTATGGAAGATGCGCGAACGCACCTGGCCGCGGGGACGTTCGGACAATTTTATCGCGACTTCATTGCCAACTATGTTCCGTCAAGGAAAGTCCTCGAAGCGCGCAAAGCGGCGGACAAGGAACGTTGAAGAAGTTATCAGATGCTGCTTGTATGTTACGCCAAAAAAAATGGGGAACGCGTTACCAGATCGGATTAACGCGCCCCCGTTTATGTGGCGAAGGGCTCTATCTAAACAATGCCCAGCTATTTTATCTGCCACATCCCCTAAGAGACGGTTTCACGGTGACCACGTAAGTTTCATCAAAATCCACGAAGGGTGCATCTATCGGTCCGACGATTCCCACAAAATGAATGGTGTGATGGCCGGGCGGAAGCGGAGGGACAAGCAGGCAGACGCCTTCCGCAACAGCGGGTGCAATGGTTAAACCGTCAGGAATGCACGGTTCACCAAAATCCGCCGCCAGCAGGTTATCATGAGCGGCGAGCTTGTATGCGAACGCCGGAGATTGAATAAGATAGGGTGTGCTTTGCGGATTATCCAGGCCACGAACGGTGACGCCGTCAATCGTGCAGGTCGTCTCGGTGACGGCACTCCAATTACCGGCGGTTTCCGTACGCAATTCCGGCACGGTAAGGTCGGTGAAGGTGGGACAACCGCTGTTGTCGCTCCAGGTGGAAAGAACGGGAAAGAACAGCGCCGTGCCTTCGGGGATGGTGATTTGACGGGAGACGGTCCCGCTGCCGCCCGCTGCGCCGGTGGCATGAAGGCCGGCCAAAAACCAGACGGGGCCGGATTGATTGGATTCCTGCGGAGCGGTGTCGGCGGCAGGATCGGCATTCGCCGGAAAGGAGAGAGTCCACTGATACCAGTTGGCGAGCAAGGCCTCATAAGCGATTTTACCCAGCGGAGGGACCGGAGGAATGACATCCGATTGAAACAGGGCATCATTTGCCAGCGTGGAATATGACGTTGTCAGTAACAACGACAGGCCGGCCAGCGCGAAGGCGGCAGGGCCTAATATTGAATTGATTGATTTATTTTTCATAACTTTAGTTCTTTCATTGATGGGTTGGTTTTTACCGTTCATGTATTAGTGCGGAATTTCCGGGGCAAAACGGATCAGAAATTATTCAATTCTTTTTTGAGCCGTTTTTTCTCGAAATTCCGCACGGATAGATGAATAAATTGAGTGGCGGCAGGTCATGGATAAAAACCCTAAATCCGAAGAAACAATTTTCATGGCGGCGATTGGATTGCCCGCCCCGGAACGCAGCACTTATGTAGAAAAGGCGTGCGCAGGAGATAACGTGCTGCAGCAAGCCGTGGAAGCTTTGCTCAGATCATACGAGGGGGCTCCGGAGTTCCTCGAGAAAAACCCGTCG
>DATJXK010000107.1:0-44077 GCA_035500235.1 Pseudomonadales bacterium
TATACTCGGTTCCAGATGTGCTGCCTCCCAAAACCGACGGGAAAACGGAGGTGAATGATTATCGGCTCAGCGTTAGCCTGACAGTCAATCAAAAATCCAAACAACCGTTTAAAATCACGTATGGTGCAACCTACCTTTCCAGCGCCACGCGTTTGGCGGAAAAACCCGAAGCCGCCGCCATTCAGTCTTACAAAAGACAATTAAAAATGCTTCATCAACCTTATGTTCCGCCGCCCGCTCAGTAGATTTTAAATGGGATTATATCGTTCGCTAACAAAGGAGGTTGTCGTTGCGCCGGCTGCTGCATAAATGTGAAAGTCGTGGTAGGGCTGCGCTCCTGCGCAGCCGCCGCGACAAAATTTTTTGCAATTGTTTGCGAACTGCCTAATCCCGATTTTAAACGGTAGTGCTCGCAAAAACTCGCCAGTCGGGCAGGAATTGATTGAAAGATCATTTTTTGGCTTAAAATCTTGTTACCTTTTTCGCCTGAAAGTGCATGAATAGATGAATGACCGAAGATGACATGACACTGGTGCGGCAATATGTCGCCCACCAATCTGAAAGCGCTTTCGCCGCGCTCGTTTCGCGTCATACCAATCTCGTTTATTCGACCACCTTCCGGCGGGTGGGCAGTTCCCAATTGGCCGAAGAAATTACCCAGGCCGTCTTCATCATTCTGGCGCGGAAGTGTTCTTCGTTTGATGATCAGACTATTTTACCCGGCTGGCTTTATCGCGTGACCTGTTACGCATCTGGCCATGCATTAAAACAGGAACTTCGCCGTCGGCACCGCGAGCAGGAGGCTTATATGCAATCTCATTCAGACCCAACCGAACCGGAAGTCTGGCCGCAAATCACGCCTTTGCTGGAAGACGCCATGGTGCGGCTCAACCAGGCGGATCGCGACGCGCTCATTCTGCGTTTTTTTGAAGGTCTTAGTTTAAAAGAAGTCAGCACAGTCTTAGGTGCTAGTGAAGCAGCGGCGAAAATGCGAGTGGGTCGTGCTCTGGAAAAATTGCGGGTCTATTTTTCAAGACATGGCGTGAATTCAACCGTGGAAACTATTGCGGGGGCAATGTCCGCCGGCTCGGTCATTGTGGCGCCCGCAGCCTTGGCCAAAACGGCAGCAGCTGTGGCGTTGGCCAAAAGCGCAACCGCATCGGCTTCCACCTCAACCCTCATGAAAGGAGCATTGAAACTTATGGCATGGACCAAAATGAAAACTGCCCTTGTCGTTGGCGCGGTGGCGGTTTTGTCGATCACCACGACCACACTGGTTATTCAGCTTAGGCCGCGGACCGAATTTCCCCGGTCATCCTGGAAATTTGCCGGCTACGCGGATCCAAAGTCCGCTTTCATGTCGTATCTCTGGGCAAGTGTTTGCCAGACCAACCGGGACACTTTTGAGCAGACCCTCACGCCCGGGCAAAGAAATATTTATACCCAAATGATCGCCATGAATATGAAAGTCCCCCAGCCTCATTCTGAAGAAGCGACCGTGGCGGAGACGTTCCAACGGGCTAGCGACCAATGGCAGAATGGCAGCTATCGCATTATCCGGGGCCCCGTTATCTCCGAAGGGCAGGCTGTGATTCAAGTTGAGGCGCACGTGGCCGATCGGACCATGGATGTCCAGGTAAAGTTAAAACGCATGGGAAATGAATGGCGGTTTGATGGCATCCAGCACCGGAAAATCATGACCAACAATGCTCAGATGTGATCTTCGCGCCTGCCCTCCGTAGCTCCGCCTTGCAGGACGAAGCTGGGCTTGCCGCGTCGACTTGTCTCGTCGAAGCCTGGCGAAGACGGAAGTCCCGCCTCACGGGACGAAGACGGGTGAACAACTCGGAGTCAAGTTTCGATTCCGATAGGAAAGTCCTGTGATAAAATACCCGTTGCGTTCTTTGACATAAAGACGGTGGCTGAAAAATTAGCCGAAGGCTAATTGAAAATCCTGAAAGGATTTTATCTATCAGCCCAGGGTTGACCGCGTTAGCGGGCTACCCTGGGTGTACGGCCCGGCGAAATCTCGCCCTCGACTCCCGCGTAAGCGGGACACGCGAGTTCCGTTTTGCGGAACGAGCGCTCCTTTTCAAGGAATTATTAATTCCAAACGAAAAACCAAACCAAAAACAAACTGATTAAGGCCAAAAAATAAATCAGTCCTTGATTTGGGTTGAGGCAAGCCTGCCGTGCCGAAGCTTTAGCAAAGACAAGTCAAGGCCACGTCTATAATTACGTTAACGTTAGTGTAGCCACTTAAATCTTTGATTGCCAACATCGTAGCCACTTTCAAAAATTTGTAGCCAGTTGTGTAGCCACTTTAGTCATTGATCATCAACGATGTAGCCAGTGTAGCCACTTTTACGCGAATATATACCTCACAACTTCGGCGCGATTTTCCGAAGGGCCAAATAAACCACAAACGCCACGGTGAAACCAATGAACCACGCGTAATCATATAAATCTGCGATGAAAGTTGGAACGCGCACCGCGCCCAGAAGATTCACATTCACCAAAAACCCCGGCAAACTTGGCAACGCACCCGCCACGAGTGAAACCAAAGCCACGATGCTAAAGCCGTTGGTAAAACGATACTCACCATCGGGTTGGTAGAGCGCGTTAACATTCAGTATCCGGCGCCGATAGACAAAATAATCCGCAATCAGAATCCCACCGATGGGCCCGAGCAACGCGCTATAGGCAATCAACCACGTAAAAATATAGCCGTTGGGGTCGGCCACCAGTTTCCACGGCATCATCAGGATGCCGACGACGCCGGTGATCAAGCCACCCATACGGAACGAAATACGGCGCGGCGATAGATTGGCAAAATCATTCGCAGGCGAAACCACATTGGCAGCAATGTTCGTCGCCAGCGTGGCAATGCAGAGCGCGAGCATGGCGATAATCAGCACCACCGGATTTTGGAACCGGGTCAGCACATCCACCGGATTCCAAATTGTTTCTCCAAAAATAATCGCTGTGGCCGATGTGACCGCCACGCCGATGAACGAATACAGCGCCATGGTGAGCGGCAGGCCCAGCGATTGGCCAAGGATTTGGTCGCGCTGGGATTTCGCATAGCGCGAAAAATCCGGAATGTTCAGCGAGAGTGTGGCCCAAAATCCCACCATGCCGGTGAGGGCAGGGAAGAAGTATTTAAAAAATTGCCCTGCCTTGGGCTGACCGTCATCGAACGCCGACGGTTGCGAAAGAATCGGCCCAAACCCTCCCGCCTTGTTATACGCCCAACCGAGCAATGCCAGACCGAGGCCGATGAGCAGGGGAGCTTTGATATTCAGCAGCCAGCGGATAGTTTCGATGCCGCGATAGACGACGAACATGTTGATGCCCCAGAAAAAAAGGAAGCACAGGAAGTGCGATCCGCTAATGCCAAGCCAGTTTGCGGCCGGTGCCGGATTCCATTTGAAAATGGTGACGCCGATTTTGTAGATGGCGTCGCCGCCAATCCAGGTTTGGATGCCAAACCATCCGCACGCAACCAGCGCGCGCAAAACGGCCGGCACATTCGCTCCCAGCGTCCCAAACGATGCCCGGCAATAGACCGGGAAGGGGATGCCGTAGAGTGTCCCCGCGTGGGCGTTGAGAATCATCGGCACGAGCACGATGAGATTGCCGAGGAAGATGGTGAGGACAGCCTCCCACCAGTTCATGCCACCGCCGATGAGCGAGGAAGCCAACATGTAGGTGGGAATGCAGGCGCACATTGAGATCCACAGCGCCGCGAAGCTGAGCATGCCCCAATTGCGCCGCGTCGCCGGCACGGGCGCAAGGTCAGTATTGAAGAGTCGGCTTTGCTCGATGTCCGCCTGGACGTCGGGGGCGTTGGTTCCGAGACTGGATGAAATGTGGCTCAAATCTAATGATCCCAATCCAATGGCCGGAGTAAAACTGACTCAATATCAGCAATCAAGCTCAATTCCGTATCGTCTCTCAGCCGTGTCTGGCAGTCTTTTGACCTTGAGTTACGTGGCCGTTTTTCATAGTCGTATCCTCGCGGCAATTGTCCATGAAATCTACTGTTGATATCGTCAATTTTTTCCTGATTTGGATTACATTGGGAATGGCCATCGCCTGGCCTTTTGAGCTTTTTCTCTTTTCCTACATCGTCATCGGCCCGCTGCATTATCTGACTGAGATCAATTGGCTCGATAAGCAGCATTATTTCCTCCGCGCGCAAGACCGGCGGGCCTTCGTTTGGACCATGGTCGTTTTGGTGCTGCTGCTTACCGCCTGTGTCATTGCCGGCGAAACTGCTTTCTGGCAGTGGACCAAACCACTTCACGATGCGGTTCTGAATTCACCGGCCGGTTTTGCGAATCATTTTTTAAACTGGAGCTGGTCACTCCTGCTGGTGGCGTTTGCCACCGCTGCCGCCTGCCTTTTCACCGAAAATTGGTCCCTGCGCCTTTTCATCGTAGGGCTGTGCCTGGTCAGTTCCTTGTTCTTTTACACGGTACCAACGATGGCAGTTCTGTTTGGCGTTTTTCTTCCGACGATTGCTCATGTTTTCCTGTTCACGGTTCTATTTATGATATATGGCACCATGAAAACCCGCAGCTTTTGGGGTTACGCGAACATTGTTTCGATGTTCCTCGTGGTTGCGGTCATTATAGTTTGGCCCCGGCATGTGGCTTTAAACAGCCTTAGCAATTCCGTGATACGATTGATCGCGGCCAGCGCCTTCATGCCCGTCAATGTGACTATCTGCAAATGGCTTGGTGTGGGCGGTGGTAATCTCACGTTTTATTCGCCGGCATTTTTCAAAGTACAATCGTTCATTGCCTTTGCCTACACTTACCATTACCTGAATTGGTTTTCCAAAACCTCCATCATTAAATGGCACCAGGTGCCGAAAATGAAATTTGCGGTTTCCACTATCCTTTGGATCGCTTCACTGGCGCTTTACGCAGTGGATTACCGGCTGGGTTTCGCCGCGATTTTTGCCTTAAGTATCCTGCATATCGTCCTCGAATTCCCGCTCAACTTTGTCTCGATACGTAGTATTTTCGCCGCGATGACCGCTAAATTGAAACCTGCATAAAGCTGCGGTTCGATTTAGAAATGCCCCGGCTTGCGCTTTAAGAATTTGCCGCGGCCAATTTTGCCAATGAATTTCCCGTCGCGCACGGCCACTTCGCCGCGGACGGTGACGACGCTTGGTCGGCCTTCGATTTTCCATCCTTCGAAGGCATTGTAATCGGAATTAACATACTGCGTCTTGGCAGAAATTTTGCCGCGATATTTTGGATCGAATATAACGAGGTCGGCATCAGCGCCGGGTTGGATGGTGCCTTTGCGCGGAAACAAATCGAATGTCTTCGCAGCCTGTGTACTGGCGCAATTGACGAACGTGTGCAAATCAATTTTTCCGGTCTTCACGCCATGGGTGTAGAGCAGGTTAATACGGTCTTCAAGCGCGGGAATTCCGTTGGGGATTTTTGTGAAATCTTTTTTACCCATGATTTTTTGCGTTTTGAAATCAAACGGGCAATGGTCAGTCGCGACGGTTTGAATCAATCCATCGCGCAGGCCGTTCCAAAGGATGGGCTGGTTGCGTTTATCGCGCAGCGGCGGTGACATTACATATTTTGCCCCTTCGAAATTCGGTTTTTCGGCGTAGGTTTTGTCCAGTGTAAGATATTGAATGAGCGTTTCCACGCTCACACGCACGCCGCGTTGCCGCGCGGCGATAGCCTCGTCAAGCGCTTCCTGGCAACTCAAGTGAACGATATATATTTCTGCGCCGGTGGCTTCGGCGAATGTCATCAGGTGATGAACGCCTTCGGCTTCCACGCGCGGCGGCCGGCTTTCGTGATGCTGGCCGGGATCCGTCCTGCCGGCGGCGAGAAGTTCCTTTTGCAGCTCGGTGATGAGCGTTTCATTTTCGCAATGCGCGGTAACGATGACGCCGAGTTCTTTTGCAAGTTTAAGTGCCTGATAGAGTTCGCCGTCGTCCACGCCAAACGCGCCCTTGTAAGCGAGGAATATTTTGAAGGAACTGATGCCGCGTCTGACGATTTCGCGCAGTTGCTTTTCAGTCTTGTCGTCAAACTTCGTCACACTCATGTGGAATGTGAAATCGCATGCGGATTTCCCTTCTGCCTGGCTCATCCAGAGTTCAAAACCTTTGAGCGCATCATCATTGCGCGCGGGGCAGCACATCTCGATGAGCGTCGTAGTGCCGCCGACGAGTGCGGCTTTGCTGGCGGTTTCATACGTGTCCTTGGCGAACGTGCCCATGAACGGTAGGTAGATATGGACATGCGGGTCAATGAAACCGGGGAAAACAAATTTCCCCTTCGCGTCAATCACTTCTGCGCCCGGTGGCGCCTTGAGGTTGCGGTCAATACGCGTGATGGTCTCGTTTTCGCAAAAAATGTCCGCGATATAGCGTTCGCTGGCAGTAACTATTTCGCCGTTTTTAATGAGCAGCATAAATCAATTCCCGAATACCTGCAGGCGTTTTTATCACGAGCGAAATAGGTCTGCCAGTTAAATCAGCGGGACATTGCAGTACGAATGCGCCCCGATAAAGCAATGCATCAGCTTCACTGAATGGCAAGTTAATCATTGACGGAATTTTATCAGGATTGTTTATTAGGGAGAACGCACATGCAAAGCCATCGCTTCTTTCGCACGCCCATCTTTGTTGCCCTGATTGTTTTCATTTTAATCACGCTTGGGGCTGTAGCGGTCCATGCTACCGCCATGGGGCCTCAGACCGGCGTAAAATACACGCCACCGCCTTCTGTGGCTACTGACCCAAACCTCAATACCGGTGATAACGCCTGGATGCTGGCAAGTTGTGCGCTCGTGCTCATGATGACCGCGCCAGGGCTGATTCTTTTTTATGGTGGTCTGGTACGGGCCAAAAACGTCCTCGCCACGATGATGCATAGTTTGATTCTCATGGCGCTGGTTTCCATGCTGTGGATGATTTTTGGCTACAGCATGTCGTTCGCGCCTGGGAATGCGCTTGTGGGCAATCCACTGACTTATTTTATGCTGAATGGTGTAGGCGGCGCGCCCAATCCCGATTATTCGGCCACGGTACCGCAGGAAACGTTCATGCTCTTTCAAATGATGTTCGCCATCATCACACCCGCGCTGATCAGCGGCGCGGTGGCCGAAAGAATTAAGTTCAAAGGTTACGTTGTCTTTGTTTTGCTGTGGGTCACGGTGGTTTATTTTCCGTTATGCCACATGGTTTGGGGCAAGGGCGGCTATTTTAACTGGGAGCTGGGGGGTAAAATTCCAGTGCTTGATTTCGCCGGTGGCACGGTCGTGCATATCAGTTCCGGTATTTCCGCGCTGGTATGCGCCATTATGCTGGGAAAGCGCTCTGGTTTCGGGCATGAGCCGTTAATGCCGCATAATGTGGTGCTTTCGCTTATTGGCACGGGGTTGCTTTGGGTTGGCTGGTTTGGTTTTAACGCGGGTAGTGCGCTGACGGCCGGTACATTGGCTACGAGTGCATTTGCGGCCACACATTTTTCTGCAGCGGCTGGTGCGTTGAGCTGGGCATTGGTGGAATGGTGGCACAAAGGCAAGCCCAGTGTGCTGGGTGCAGCCTCCGGCATGATTGCGGGGCTGGCTACCATCACTCCGGCGTCCGGATTTGTCACAATCCCGGCGGCATTTTGCATCGGCCTGGCTGGGGGAGTGGTGTGTTACTTTGCCGTCACTGAATTGAAAGCGAAATTTGCCTATGACGATGCGCTGGACGTTTTTGGTGTTCATGGTGTGGGCAGCACGGTCGGCATGTTATTGCTGGGTTGGACTGCCAGCGCGGGAGTGAACCAGGCCATCGGCACGACCTTTCAGTCCAACGGCGCCGTCGTTTCGCTCGCGGGTGGGGTGCATCAGTTTGGCAACCAGGCGTTGGCAGTGGTCTTCACGGCCGTATTCGCCGGTGTTGTGACCTTTATTCTTTTTAAACTGGTTGATGCCTTCATTGGCCTGCGCGTGGACATTGAAGACGAAAGCATTGGCCTGGACCTGACACAACACGGAGAACGCGCTTACAGCGAATAGTCTAAAATTTACAAATATATATGAAAAAAATCGACGCTATCATCAAACCGTTCAAGCTGCAGGAAGTCAAAGATGCCCTGGCGGAAATTGGCATTCATGGCATGACCGTGTCTGAAGTTAAAGGCTTTGGCCGCCAGAAAGGACATACTGAAATTTATCGCGGTAGCGAATACACTGTGGATTTTTTGCCAAAGGTGAAGCTGGAAATGGTACTGCCTGACAATCTCGTCAGTCAGGCCATTGATACCATCATCAAGGCGGCCAAGACCGGGAAAATCGGCGACGGCAAAATATTTGTCACTAAGATCGAAGAAGCCCACCGCATCCGCACTGGAGAGAAAGATGACGCGGCGGTGTAAGAAGTGATTTCACTTCTCCCGGTGCCAGATGTCGCCTTCGCCGTAGCTGAACCAACGGCTGGTGGTGACTTTTTGCTGCGTAAAAAATTGCACGCCTTCTTTGCCCTGCATGTGGAGGTCGCCAAAAAAGGAATCATTCCAGCCGTTGAACGGAAACCAGGCCATCGAAGCGGGCACGCCGATGTTAATGCCCACCATGCCGCAGTTGATGCGATGCTTAAACTCGCGCGCGGCCTTGCCTGAGCGCGTGAAAATGGAAGCCCCATTGCCGTAATTGGATTTGTTTGCCAGTTCGATCGCCGCGTCCAAATCTGCCATGTGCATAACGTTGAGCACGGGGCCAAAAATTTCTTCGCGCGCCACTGTCATATTGTTTTGCACATGGTCAAGAATAGTAGCGCCCACAAAAAAGCCATTCGGCGCTTCGTTTACTTTCACGCCGCGGCCATCGGCGGGAATCTTCGCACCTTCCTTCACGCCTGCTTCAATCAACTCCAAAACCCGGTCGCGATGCTGGCGCGTAATGACCGCGCCCATATCTGGCTGTGTTTCGCGGTCAGTGGGGCCCACTTTGATTTTACGCGTGGCTTCGATGAGTGTAGGCAGGACCGTTTTCTCTGCGCCACCGACGACGACAGCCGTTGAGCCGGCCATGCAACGCTCGCCGGCGCAGCCGAATGCGGCTTCAATCACGCCGCGCGTGGAATTTTCCACGTCGGCGTCGGGCATGAGCAGGACGAAATTTTTCGCGCCGCCGTTCGATTGTACGCGCTTGCCGTGTTTGGTGCCGACTTCGTAAATGTATTTGGCGACAGGTGTCGAACCGACGAAGGAGATGGTTTTGACTTTCGGATGCGTGAGCAGGGCATCCACTACTTCGCGCCCGCCGTGAACGATGTTGAATACACCTTTGGGCAAGCCGGCCTGCTCAAGCAGCTTGGCGATTTTAATCGCAGTGAGCGGGACTTTTTCGCTCGGCTTTAATACGAAAGTATTTCCGCAAACTATCGCTACGGGATACATCCAGAGCGGGACCATGGCCGGGAAATTGAAAGGCGTGATTCCGACGCAAACGCCGAGCGGCTGGCGAATAGTCTCGCAATCAATGCCGCGCGCGACGTTTTCCAGGACTTCACCCATGAGCAGTGAGGGAATGCCACAGGCGAATTCCACCATCTCAATGCCGCGCTTCACGTCGCCACGCGATTCAACCAGTGTCTTGCCGTGCTCGCGCGTGTTGCAGCGGACGAGGTCCTCGAAATTTTCTTCGAGCAACATTTTGAAGCGAAAGAATACCCGCGCGCGTTCGACCGGCGGTGTTTCCATCCAATTGGGAAACGCGGCGGCGGCAGCTTCCACAGCAGCATTTACCTCGGTAACGCCTCCTGTCGGACATTCGGCGATGACTTCGCCGATCGACGGATTAAACACTGGTGTGCCGGGGAGTTTCGGTTGAAGCCATTCGCCGCCGATGAAGAAGGGACAGGGTTGTAGTGCGTTATTCATTTGGAGAATTAATTTGAGTCGACGTCCCGCAACGGGGAATAAATCCAATGGGCGCTTGATGCAATTTTTCTCTCATTTTCGTCAAACTCGGCATGATATTGATGGCCATGCGGGCTGGGAATTTTGATTGAATCTACCTGTTGGTATCCGATTCGACCAAGGATTTTTTGATATTCATCAATAGGTCCATAGGCATAAATCACATTGTGCCGGTCATACGCCAGGGTCGCTTTGTTACTGTAGGAAAAAAGCCATACATGATGGCGGCCGTCTTCATCAAAAAAAGTGGCATGATCTCCAAAGAACGTATCGGTTTCCTGGCGGCTCATTTGGGGGCTTTGGTATCTGCCTTCTTTGCTTGTACCGCGCCCAACTACCAGAATGTAGAGAGCGGAGAAGGGTTCAGATAAGGCCCCGGATAATTGTCTCACTAACTCCGATCCATTATGGCTGGCAGCAATGCAAAGCCGTTTGATGCCGTCCTTTATAGATTCAATGGAATAAGCCTGCGGATACTCATGCTGCACCCAGTTTTCACCTTGAAGTGACTCAAATTTTGGAAGTGGCTTCACGTACCGGTAAGCCGCTTATCGTGAAAGCGCTTGCGACTGTTTTACGAATTCATCACCGCTCCACTCGCCGTCGCTCTTCACCACTTTCGCCGCGGCGGCGGCTTTTTGCGCCGCTTTGCGTTCGCCCTGGCGTTTCACTAAATCCGCATGCGTTGTGAAATAATCCAGGCTCTTGCCTTTGAAATCGGCGAGCGTTTCGAACTTGTGCTTTTCCATGAAGGTAAGCAATTGCCCGCACATCAGTTTGACATGCTCGTAGCCGAACTTCATTACGCCGGTGCAAACCTGCACCGTGTCCGCGCCCAGCAAAATAAATTCCGCCGCATCGTGGCCGGTCTCGACCCCGCCAATGGCTGAAAGCGAGCGCCCAGGATATTCCTTACGGATGAGTTGCGCGATTTCCATGACCATGCGCAAGGCAATCGGCTTCACGGCGCGGCACGAATAGCCGCCCGGTGTGGTGTAACCTTCCACCACCGGCTCGGGGCGGAGCGTTTCCAGGTTCACGCCCATGACACTGCGGATGGTATTGATGGCACTGATGCCCGTGGCGCCGGAATGCAGCGCCGCGCGGCTGGGGTCTTCGATATGCGTCACGTTCGGCGTCATCTTGGCCCAGACGGGCTTTTTGGCCGCGCCCATGACCCAGCCGACGACTTCCTGGAGGATCTCCGGGTTTTCGCCCATGGCCGCGCCCATTTTGCGCTCCGGCAAACCGTGCGGGCAGGAAAAGTTCAGTTCAAACCCATCCACACCGCAGGCCTGGCAGCGTTCAACGATCTCGATCCACGCGTCCTTGCGATATTCCTCCATGATGGAGGCGATGAGCACGCGGTCGGGGAACTGGTCCTTGCACTTCTTAAATTCCTCTTCCCAAATCTTGAACGGCCGGTCGCTGATGAGCTCGATATTTTCCCAGCCGATGACTTCCTTGCCGTCGTTCGAATGCAGCTTGGCGTAGCGCGGCGTGACATTGACGACCTTGGACGCGTCCAGGCTCACCGTCTTGGCGATGACCGCGCCCCAGCCTTCCTGGAACGCCTTGATGATGACGTTGAGATTGGTTCCCGGCGGCCCGGAGCCGATGACAAACGGGTTTGGCAATTTCAGTCCGTCCACTGTGGTTTTTAATGTCGGCATAAACTACTTTCAATTCTACGCGATATCGCGCTCGGGCTTTATACTCCTGTTTTCGCGCATTGTCATAATAAATTTGCACGCTTTTTATTAATTATACTTGACATTTTCGACTTTTGTATTTAAAAATACGACTGTTCTTAAGAAGAAACATAGGGTCATCGTCATCTCCACCATGAATCTCATTTCGTTTTTACGCTGTTTTATCCTGTTAGGAATGCTTGCGACCGCGGCGGAAGCCCAACCCACAGTTACCATTCTCTATTCCTTCAGCAGCACTTCGGGCAATGCCGGCTATCATCCGCGAGCCGGGTTGGTCGAGGCACCCGATGGTAATTATTACGGCGTTGCTTATCAGGGCGGCGGTAATGGCGCCGGAACCATTTACGAGATGATTCCCGGTGGTATTGTAACCGATGTTTTGAATTTTAGCACTGGCACGACTGGGGGCGAACCTTCCGCTCCGCTCATTGTAGGCAAAGATGGAAATCTCTATGGCGAAGCTTTGGGGGGAACGTATTTCGAAGGGACGGTCTTTGAGTTCACGACGACCAATCATACCATCAATAATTTTTATTCTTTTATATCTCCCGCGGGAAATACGCCGGAAGGCCCCATGCTGCAGGGCCAGGACGGCAATTTTTATGGTGTGACGGAAGATTCTGCCACGTTTGGTTACGAAGGAACGGTCTATAAGCTGCAAACTAACGGGACGATAACCACTCTTTATTCGTTCACCCAGACTAATGGAGTGATTAATACCAACGGATTCGAGCCAGAAAGCGGGTTGGTCCAGGGACCGGATGGCGTCTTGTACGGGACAACTCTTGCTGGCGGCACGAGTACTGCCAATTCCGGCAATGGCGTCGGTACCATTTTTAAAATTACTACCAATGGATTGTTTCAGACGATGTGGTCGTTTAATGGGACCAATGGAAATACGCCGGAAAATGTGCCGCTGATTTTCGGCCCGGATGGCAATCTATATGGCACGACTTTTTCCGGGGGCACAAACCAGAATGGCGGGACGATTTTCCGGATTTCACCTTCGGGAAATTTTGCGTCCTTGGTCAGCTTGAATCCTAATACGCAAGGCGCCCAAGTCGAAGGCGGTTTGCTCCTGGGGAAGGACGGGAATTTTTACGGCACGACGGTTGGCGGTGATGGCATTATTTTTGAACTGGATACCAATGGAAACTTCACGACCCTTTATCAGTTTGGCCAGTCTGACTTTGACGGAAGTGAACCCCGCGGCACTTTGATCCAGGGTTCGGATGGCAATATCTACGGTACGACGGTAAATGGCGGGACAAATAACGTGGGAACGATCTTTGAATTGAACCTTGCGCCGTCTTCGCAAGAGCCGGTAATTCTTTCTGAAGTGCCGACGGACCAGACATTGACACTGACCTGGAGTTCGGTGAACAACCAGAATTACCAACTCCAATTCTGCACTGACCTGGTCCTGTCCAATTGGACGAATCTTGGCCCTGAAGTGACAGCGACTGGAACAACAGCCTCGGGCACCGATAATATCAGTACCAATGCCCAGCGCTTTTATCGGGTATTACAGGTGCCATAATCAAGCATGTCGCCACGATTGGCCTCCCAAAAGCGTGTGACATCTGGATGCAGACGATAATAGCGTATCATTGCAAATCGCTAAGGGTTTGGTAATTCTTTCGCCGGGCTCATGAGCGCTCTCAACCCAAAACGCACCATCGCTGAACTCAAAGAACTTCGTTCTCTGACCGCGGACGAAAATGGTGCGCAACGTGTCGCCTTCGCCAAAACGTGGGTTAAAACCCGCGAATGGCTGCGTGAAAAAGTGAAAGACCTGCCACTGGAAATCCACAACGATTCCGCGGGCAACACTTGGTTCACGATGCACGGCGCGTCAGAGAAATGCCTGCTGATCGGAGGGCACATGGATTCTGTGCCCAATGGCGGCTGGCTGGACGGCAGCCTGAACGTGCTGGCTGGTGTGGAAATCCTTCGGCGTATCAATGCGCAGTACGATGGCAAACCACCGGTCGCCGTGCGCCTCGTAGATTGGGCGGATGAAGAAGGCGCGCGCTTTGGCAAAAGTTTGTTTGGCTCTTCCGCTTGTTCGGGCAATTTGAATTTGGATGAAGCCAGAGTTCTGAAAGACAAGGATGGTATTGGCTTGCCCGATGCGCTACGCAATGTAGGCATAGATTTGGAACGCGTGAAAGAGAGCAGGGGAGAGCTAAAGAATGCTGCGGCTTATCTTGAATTACACATTGAGCAAGGGCCGGTGCTTTTGGATATGGATTTGCCGCTCGCTGCCGTGTTAGGGACGTTTGGCGTGGAGCGGCATGCTATTACGTTTCATGGGCAGGCGGCGCATTCCGGCAGCACGCCGATGAACCGTCGCAAGGACGCCTTTCTGGCCGCCGCTAAGATGAGCCCGGAGATTTATCGCATCGCAGAACGCAGCGGCAACGGCGTTTGCACCATCGGCTCCTGCACCACCAAGCCCGGCATCGTCACGAGTGTTGTTGAAGATTGCCGTATCACTTTGGACCAGCGCCATCTTGATCCCGCTGCGCTCGCAAAAATGCTGGCTGAGGCAAAAGCGGCTAGCGAAAAGTTCGCGCGCGAGGGGAACGTCACGGTTTCATGGGAGCGATTGTGGCACATTGCGCCACGCCCGTTCAATGACGAGTTGATTGCTTTGTGTGATGACGCGATTCACGAGACCTGCGGCCAGTCGCACCGCATGCCCAGCGGGCCGTTGCACGACGCCGCGGAGATGGCGGCTGCGGGTGTACCGACGGTGATGATGTTTGTTCAAAGTTTGCATGGGATTAGTCACAATAAAATTGAGGACACGAAAGGAGAGCATTTGGAGCTGGCTGTGATCGCCTTTGATAAACTGGCTGAAAAAGCAATGAATTGGATAAGGGAGAAATCATAACCAATTTGCCCTCTCCTTTAGGGAAGAGGGCAAGAGTGAGAGCGTTTATCTCTTATATTCCGCCAGCCATGCCGGGCCAGGACCGTGACCGCGAATAGAGGTGTCCTCGCGGCGATTCAAACCAACCGTTTTAGCGAGCGCCCATTCTACGCCATTCCAGAAATTCATTCCATCCAGGACCGGATTCAGAAAATTCGTGATCGTACAATAGTGGCTATTCTTGGGGTCGGTATGATGGCGGGCATGATGTTTCGCCGTTTGCAGAATGCGGATGTCCTGCAGGAACGAGATGATCGGGCCATTTTCTTTGCGCGAGCGATGTTCCCATTTATGGAATTCATTCGCATTGGTGCTGAGGATGGCAAACAGCCAGACTTCCCACGACAGCAGTCCCATGAACCACGCGCCGAGAAGCAGCGCCGCCGACATCAGAAACAAATCCCGCGAAGATTGCCACCAGGTGTGCCGCACCATGTAACGCGGGTAATGATGATGGACGATGTTGGGACGTGCGACGTGTTTGCCGATGATGGGCGTGCCCTCACGGATATAGGCATCTTCGAGCCAGTGAACGAGGCCGCCCACAAAGTCCGCGGCCAATACCGTTGCCACAAATTTAAAAAGGAATAATAAAGCAGTTTTCATAAGTAAAAAGAGTTAAGGCTTTAGTGGCTGGCAATTTCATCGAGGTTCTTCAGAAACAGCGTCGTGTGTTGAGCGGCCGCTTGATCGTCGGGCGTGCTCGCGCTGCTTCCGCGTGGCGTGAGCGCAAAGACTGCTGCCGTGAACAGCACATAAACCGCCGCTACCGCAATAATGGATTGAAGGATAATTTTCATAGTATTTGCCTTTAATCGTGTTGAGGCCGCCCGCTAAAACGGCGGCAAACGCAGTTGACGCAGTTTTTAGAACAGCGACGCGGGCGGGCCTCAGATTGTTCCCGGGTTTGGGTGGGTTCCGCAGCGCCCGACCGGCTGAAGTCCAGCAGGAGCTGCACGGTTATTGTTGTCGCTTGTTCTGTCTTCATGCCTCCTATGTAACTCACCTTGCTTTGGAAGCGTTAATTGATAAAACTTTGACCGACATCGACCGGCTCAATGAACGTCCATCACCTCGAACTTTTTTATTACGTGGCGCGCCACGGCGGCATTATGCCCGCCGTGCGCAACATCCCGTACGGCATCCAGCAGCCTGCGGTGAGCTCCCAAATGGCCCAGTTGGAGGAATTTCTCGGTACGACCCTGTTCCAGCGGCGGCCGTTTGAGCTGACGGCGGAAGGCGAGAAGCTTTTCCAGTTCATCCAGCCTTTTTTTGCCAACCTCGAAAAGATGGCCGGCGAACTCCAGGGCGGCCAGGCGCGGCACATCCGCATCGGCGCTTCGGCCATCGTCCTGCGCGACCATTTGCCCGAAGTTTTCCAGGCGGCGCGAAAGAAATTTCCCGGCCTGAAACTGTCCTTGCGCGAGGGCTACCCGGTGCAACTGGAACAAATGCTGCAGCGCGATGAAATCGACGTCGCCTTTTCCATCATCGAGAGAAAAATGCCCGCCGGCATCCAATCCTTGACGTTGCTTGAAGTGCCGCTGGTGCTGCTCGTCGAGAAAAACAGCAGCATCAAATCCGCCGAGGAGCTTTGGAAGCGTGATAAAATTGACGAGGCGCTCATCTGCCTGCCGCAGGGCGAAATCATTTGCAAAAATTTCCAGAAACGGCTGGCGGAACTCGGCGTGGACTGGTTCCCGGGTATCGAGGCTAGTTCTATTGAGCTGATCGAGGCCTATGCGGCCAGCGGTTTAGGCATTGGCGTTTCACTGGCCATCCCGCGCAAAAATTTATCGCCTAAAGTGCGCGCATTGCCACTCGCTGGATTTCCTCCGCTTGTCATCGGTGCACTTTGGCGTGGCCGCAAAACGCTATTAGTTGATATCTTTCTGAATGAAGCACAAAAGCGCGCCAAGTTATTGGTGTGATAACTTGGATCTGAGATTTTGCTTGCCACTTGTCACTTATTACTCATCACTCGGAATGGTCTTCCCATCCAGACCGCATCGAACCCCGGCGAAAAATTCGCGCCCACAAATCGAGCCTCTTTAAACCACGGCCAGCGTCCGGTAATTAATGACAGGTCTTCTACAGTTGCTTCGCCGGCGCATTGCGGCCACGGTGGATGCCATACGCGAAAGAATCGTTTCGTCCTGCCTGCTGAATTAAACGCTGTATAGCGTTCCATCAGCCATTCATCCAATGAACCGGCGGCGCATGGTTGAAAAACTTGAGCCTCATTTAATTGGGCGTTGTATTTCAGCGTCGTGTTGGCCTTGACGTCCACAACCTGGCCCGAAAGAAATTGATTTTCGAAATCATGGTCGTATTGAATCCGGCCATGGTGGTAGGGCAGGCCAAACGTCGTCGGCCCGAGCATCACCGCCAGGCGGTTGGTCAGCCATTCGGCGAGGAAATGGATTCCCTGCTCGCCGCCATGGCGGACGTAAGTTCTCACATTGAGGAAATTGTGCGTGGCAATCGGGCGAAACAGCAGCGCCGCTGCTTTGCCGCCGAATCGCGGCTTCATGCCGCGCATTGTAAATGCGACCAGGCTGACAAACGCCCGGCCATTTCGTAAATCGAGTTCGAATGGCACTTCGCGTTGTAGCGTTTCCGCATTTACCTCGAAGTGCAGCATCAAGGCGCGGTCCCAGCCCGCGATGAACAACGGTTCGCCGCGCCGCGACAACATCCGTCGTTGTGCCGCTGCGCTTGGCTCATGAGTAAACTCGATTTGGGTTTGGATGGTTTCATTCATATAGCCTCCTTCTAGCGCATAAATCCTCCAGTGCTGGACGCAGGAATGGGAAGGTAAATGCAAACCCGGACTCCGTCAGCCGCCTTGAAACGACGCGGCGGCTCTTAATGATGAGCTCCGTTTCCGTTCGTAGAAAGAAAGCGCCGATTTCCAGCATCCATGCCGCCGCCGGTAAACCAATTGGCATGCCGCAAACCTCACGAAAGGTTTTCATCATTTCCGCGTTTGTAATCGGGTGAGGTGCGGCGATGTTGACGGCCCCGCTCAATTCGTCGTGTGAAATGAGCCACTCCACCGCGCGGCAAAAATCTTTTTCATGGATCCAAGACACGAATTGCCGGCCATTGCCCATTTTTCCGCCCAGGCCAAAACGTGTGAGGTGGAGCAGCATCGGAAATACACTGTTTTTGGCCGTGCCCAATACCATCGCAGCGCGCATGGCGACTTTTCGCGTGCGAGGAGTATTCGTCTCCTGCAGCGTCTTTTCCCATGCCGTCGCGACCTCAATAGAAAATTCATCCTTCGCTTCCGGCGTACTGCCAATCTTGCCCGATTCATCCCATGCCGGGCCAAATGTGTGCTGATAAATCGTTGCGGTGCTGGCGTTCAGCCAAACCAGTGGCGGCGTTTTACATTGGGCAATGGCGTCGCCAATGGCGCATGTCGAATCAACACGAGATTCCAAAATCAATTTCCGGTTACGCTCACTGTATCGGCAGTTGACTGAGCGTCCGACCAGGTTGATCACTGCCGTTATCCCTTCCAATTCCTTCGCCCAATCCCCGATGGTGCGTGCGTCCCACGCGATTTCCCTTGCGCCATTTGCCAGTGCTTTGGGTGAGCGTGTGAGAATTGTTATCGCATAACCGCGCTCATGAAAATGTCTGGCCAGGGCGTGTCCGAGGAAGCCAGAGCCGCCGGCAATGACGATGCGTTTCACGCATTCCCTCCTCTCAACGCCGCCCAGCCATAGACAATGGGCAGATAAATAAAAACGATGTTCGTTGCGTGATAGCCGAGTCGCCAGAAGTGGTTCGTCAAATACGGACGCACATCGAAGATGAACGTCGCGGCAATTAATCTTACCGTCCAAAACAGGGCCATAAACGCGCACATCGCACGGGCCAGGCCGCCGCCTTCTGCCAGGGTCCCTGCGAATGTGACCGTGATGAGCCCAAAGCAAATGAGGCACAGGCCGATGAACGCGTAGTAGACCCAGAATAATCGCCGGATAAATGGCGGCAGTGTGGCGATGTGGGCGCGCAGATTTACCGCGCGTGGCATGAGTGCGCCCGCGCACATCAATCCCAGGTGCATCACGCCCGCGAGTTCGAGGAGCAGGGTTAAGTTATGTGTATTCATAATTCTTTCAGGTTGCGCCGATGGCCGTGAGCATCGGCAGGATGACATTTTGAACGAACGGCGGATGAAAAAGCCTGGCCACCGGGGCGACGGTAATGAGAAAGGTAAAAAGCCATCCGCGTACGCCGCGTCCCAATCCAATCCTGCGCCCGGTTCGGCTGCGCTCGATGATGACGCCTGCGCCTTGGATCAGAAAATACAGTGTCGGCAAACCGTAACCGCCGCCTGCCGGCAGCGAAATGACCACCTCGTGAATCAATCCCGACAGGCCAAAGACGAGAAGCATGGCCAGGGCAGGGGGCGCAAAACGTCGTAAGGGGCGGAATGTAAACCGAAACGCCAGCTCATGGAATGCTGTGTTCCAGCGTCCGCCCCAAAATTCTGCCAGCGACGTCGCGCCAATCGGATTGCGCATCACCGGCGTCGCGTGGATTCCTATTTGCCGCCAGAGCAGCGACAGCAAATGAAACAGTCCGAAGTGCAGGATAAAAACCACCCCGAGCATGCCCACCCATCCACCCAGGAGCCAATTAATGGGAAGAACCATCGGCGTGACTGCCCAAAGCACAACCATGCCGAAGCCCATTTTTGCCAGGGCGAAAAGCCATTCAGTTTTTCGTGGTTTGACCACGACTTTTTGCTCATTGAGAAAATCCTTTGCATCCATCCCTGGCCATGCGAACAGGTAGGCCAGCGTGCGGCTTAAACGCGGGCCAAAGTCCGCTCTGGGTGTGTGCCTCGCGTCCCCCTCGCCCCCATCGGGGGAGAGGGCTGGGGTGAGGGGGCGAGTTCGCAGTTTAAAGGTCATTCGCCTCGCTTCCCGATACGTCAGCCATTTGCAGCCGGCATAAAGAGCAAAGGCCATCGCCCACATAAAAACCCACGCGGCGACATGCGCCCGGAGAACCAGCGCCAGGCAGGGCAGGGCGGCCAGTGGCAGAAGATCCAGCAGGCGACTTTGTTTTTTGATCCCACAGGCGCCGTTTACGCAATTGCGGTTGCGCACGACCCAGCGATAGGCCTCGTGGAGAAAATTGTTTACTGCTGGCACGCGACCGATGATTCGCAGCGGCCAGGCCCACCAGAAATAGCGGCCGATTTCCATTACCGCGTCCGCGCCGCCAAAATATTTCCCGTCCGGCCGAAGCAGCCGCATTTCGGCGAGTAATTGTTCCTCTGGCAGGCCCAGCCGCGCTTTCACCCACGGTGTTTGGAGCGGCAGCAACTCGAGGCGCCGGCCCGCCAGCAGATGATGAAACCGCCGGGCCATGCCTGTGCATAGGTGACAATCGGCGTCGTAGAGCACCCAGCCGTTTAATTTATTTTCTGTAATTTCTGTATTCACAGAAATAATCTTTCAAAAAAATTTACTTCACCAACCGCAGCGTCTTCATGAGTTTATCACCCAGCTTTAAAAATTTGACGATCGCCGTAACCGGCCATTGGCAGATTTGCGTATACCAGGTGGACGTCGTTTCAAAAAACTCCCTCAAATCCCGCAGCCGCTTCTCGGTATAGGCATCGGTTCCGGTCTTTTCGGCCTCGGTGATGCATTCGCTAAGCATTTGCATCGTCGGATCGATCTCCCGCCGTTTCCGTTCGTTGAGCACCACGCGAAACAATTCCCACACGTCTTTCATGCTTTCGAAATGGTCACGTTTATCGCCCAGGATATGGACCATCTTCACGATGCCCCAGCTTTGCAGTTCCTTCAGGCTCGTGCTGACGTTCGATCGCGCCACGCCCAGCGCTTCCACGATGTCATCTGCGTTCAGCGGGGTGGGGGAGATAAAGAGCAGCGCGTGGATCTGGGCCACCGTGCGGTTGATGCCCCACTTCGTCCCCATTTCTCCCCAATGGAGGATGAACTTTTGCTGGATGGGTGTGAGCGCCGTCATATTCTTTTATTTCTGTCTATTCAGAAAATAACAAAAATACAGGAATTGTCAACCGCCATTTTTAGAATATTTCCGTCTATGTCCCCACATTTACCAGTCAAAATTAGTCAAATATTTGGTCTATAACCTGCTTTGAAATCGCCGCGATGGCTTTATTGAGCGAATCTTTGATTAAAATTTATCGGGCAACGCGCCGTTTGGGAAATGGCCGGCCTGTCCTGGTTATCACCGGGGATACCACCAACTTAAACAACCCCATCTCCGAGTATTACCTGTTTCACGAATTCCCCGACATGCCCTTCCTCTATTCCCGGACCGGCTATTCCCATCCCGATACCCTTTATCTTTACGATTTCGGCAAGTACTCCGAAATTTTTTCTGCCGGGGCGATGCTCGAAAAACAGCTTCGTGCCGCGCAGGATCGCCTGGAATTTGAAGTCTTCATGCGTGACCGGCAAATCGCCGGGGAGATATTTTATTCCGCCACCGCGCTAAAATTTGAGGAAGCAGGCGAACTTCCCCTGGTTGAATTTGCCATGTTCCAGCGCTTCCCCAAGGAACGCGACGCGATGTTTAAGTTCTCGAAGTCCCACTCTATGGGATTGCTCAAGGAAAAACTTCTGGAATATCCCGAAGCCGTCCTCACCCAGGAACCGAGATAGCGGGCTTTGCGCCGCTGGAGCATTCGCGCTATCATCCGGCCGTTGCTTATCGCCTTTAACAAACCTTTCGGCGTACTGTCGCAATTCACCAGCGACGGCTCGAAAAACCGCACCTTGGCGGAATTTGGTTTTCCCAAAAATGTATATTCCATTGGCCGGCTGGACGCGGATTCCGAAGGCCTCTTGCTCCTGAGCGGCGAGCCGGAGTGGAACGCTAAACTATTGCAGCCGCACCACGCGCATGAGCGCGAGTATTGGGCGCAGGTTGAGAGAATCCCTTCGCCGGAACAACTAAAGAAATTGGAGCGAGGCATTCTTATTGAGAACCGTAAAACCCTTCCTTGCCGTGCATGGATGCTGGAACCGCAGCCCGTCATCCTGCCACGCGATCCGCCGATTCGTTTTCGCAAGAGCGTTCCGGACTGCTGGATTGCGCTGGAATTGATCGAAGGCAAAAACCGCCAGGTTCGTAAAATGACTGCCGCTATCGGTCATCCCACGTTGCGCCTGCTCCGCGTGCGCATTGGGAATTTTTGGCTCAGGGAGCTGGAGCAGGGGAAGTGGAAGATGTTGTCTGAACACGAACTCGAAGAAGTTTTAACCACGGACGGGCAGATATGAGCCAGGACATTGGAGCGCGCAACTCTACGGGTCTATCGCGAACGGATCGCCGTAATTTGGCCCAAACGTGCAGCCGAAAATCTTTCCCGTACGTTTATCAATATAAAAATGCCCGGGCACAGCAACAGCCCCAATGGCCCCATCCACTATCCATTTATCACCATCATCCCGGACATCGACATAAACGCCGCAGCCAATATTTTTATCAAAGTAACACTGGCCGATAGTTTCAGCTTCCGATTCCGAAATGCCATCAGCCACATTGACCGTGTGCAATTTTGCGCGAATTTCCGCATCGGATTTCTTTTGGGGACTTGTCTGACAGCCAACACAGAGAACCAACAATAGATAAGGAACGTAACGCATGGCAAGAGTAGGCACGTGCACGAATTGAAAATCAAGCGGGAAACCTTGGTGTGCCGTCCATTGACGTTACCGGCTCACGGCATTAGATTCGAATTATGACAGGTGTTGCTGAAATCCCATCGCTGACTTTGGACGACCTCCAGGTTCGCAAGCCGATGACGCGCGAACGGTTTGAACCGCTCGCTCGCGAAATCTATACGCTCAAAAAACAACTTAACGCGGTCATCCTTGCGCACAACTACCAGGTGTCGGAAATCCAGGACGTCGCCGATTATGTCGGGGATTCTTTGGGCCTCTCACAGGAAGCTTCCAAAACGAGTGCCGACGTCATCGTTTTCTGTGGCGTGCATTTCATGGCCGAGACGGCGAAGATTTTGAACCCGGACAAAATCGTTGTGCTGCCGGATAAAGACGCCGGCTGTTCGCTGGAAGCAAGTTGTCCTGCGCCGGCGTTGGCAAAGCTGCAGGCGACAAACCCGAATTTCTGGACGATTGCTTACATCAATTGCAGCGCGGCGGTGAAGGCGCTGTGTGATGTGATTTGCACGAGCGGTAACGCAGAGAAAATTGTCCGCGCCGCGCCCAAAGATAAGGATTTGCTGTTTGTGCCGGACGAAAACCTCGGCCAATGGGTCATGGAACAAACCGGCCGGCCCATGACTTTGTGGAAAGGCAATTGTTATGTGCACGTGGATTACCAACACGATGCCATCGTGGAATTGAAACGGAAATTTCCGGATGCCAAAGTCATCGTTCATCCGGAAAGCACGAAGCCGGTGCGGGGCTTGGCCGACGCCGTGGCTTCGACGGAAAAGATGATTGCCTATTGCAAAACCAATCCGGCCAAACGTTTCATTGTCGTGACGGAATCGGGCATCATTCACCGGATGCAGAAGGAATGTCCGGGCAAGGAATTCATTTGCACCCCGACGTTCGACGCCATGCGCGCGCCGACGGATCATTGCCGCTGCAGCGAGTGCAAATTCATGAAGATGAACACGCTGGAGAAAGTGCGCGATTGCATGAAGAACCTCGCGCCGCGTATCGAATTGCCGCCGGAGATTTTAAAGCGCGCCCGTCTGCCCATCGAGCGCATGCTTGAGATCTCCGCCAAGCCGCTGGAGAATGCGGGGTAGCTAATTTGAACGGTCTATGTGGGGGTTGGTCAAAATTACACCAAATGAAATACCGCCCTCACAAAGTCATACTTACGGCCGCAGCGATTACCGCGCGGGTGACCTGTAGTGGTCAGGTCTATAGCCAATCTGTTGGTTCATTCTTCGGGGAGATAAACACCACCAATATTGGTTCAGTTATATCGGTGACAAACCGTGACAATAGTAATAAGGAATATACCTTTCCGTCTCCCAATCATTACGGCGTCAACGTTACTATCGCCAGTGAGAGTGTCACATCTGCGACCAATTCGTTCCATGTAGTATGGATTATTTCCACCGATGTCCTTGCGACTCAACCACGTTGGGATGGAGTCTCCAATGATTTACCGCTGGAGGTGAGTAAAGCCTATACCCTTATTTTGCCACAAGTTCACAAGCAATTTCCCGGGATTCAAAAGTGGGCCGTACAATCAATTTCCCTTTGCAAACCGTTGCCCGATTCGTTCCCGAACTTTTGGTGCTATGAGTTTATTTTTGATGAGTCAACAAATACATACCCAAAGCGGGCTTTCGTACTGCTGGACGGAACGGTAGTTCTGCCAACCGTTATCTCTCAATAGAAGATACAGATTTCTCTCTATTGCTTGACGTAACACGCAATACGCAACAAGGTTCTACCAATACTGATGCACCAGCGGTTTGATGTCTTCCTCGTAAAGCGCGCGGACGCGTTTCATGGTCTCGGCAGACAACGGCGGCAGGTCCGATGCTGCGGCATTTTCGGCGACCTGGTCCGGACGCTTCGCGCCGGGGATGGCGCATGTGACTGCCGGAAATTCCAAAATCCAGCGCAACGCCAGTTGCGACATGGTCGCGCCTTTGGGCACGAGCTTTTTCAGTTCTTCCACCGTGCCCAGGCCGGTTTTGAAATCCACGCCGCTGAAGGTTTCCCCGCGGTCAAATGCTTCGCCTTTACGGTTGAACGCACGGTGATCGTCTTTCGCGAACTTGCTGTCGCGCGTGATTTTGCCGGATAACATGCCGGACGCCAGTGGCACGCGCGCGAGGATGCCGACTTTATGCTTGCGCGCCTGCTCGAAGAACAATTCCGCCGGGCGCTGCCTGAACATGTTGAAAATAATTTGTACGGACTGGACGTTGGGGAATTCCATCGCCTTCACGGCTTCCTCAACTTTTTCCACGCTCACGCCGTAGTGACGGATTTTTCCGTCCCTGGTCAGGTCGTCTAAAATATCAAAGACTTCGGGCATGTAATAGACCTGAGTGGGCGGGCAATGGAGTTGCAACAGGTCGAGCGTTTCGGTTTCGAGGTTCCGCAAACTGCGCTCGATGAACTGCGTGAGATTTTCGCGGCTGTAACCTTCGGGGGTTTGTTCGCGCAGGCGGCGTCCGGCTTTGGTGGCGATATAAAATTTCTCTTTCCGTTCCTTCCGGAGTTTGGCGAGCAGGCGCTCGCTGCGGCCATCACCATAAACGTCCGCGGTGTCGAAGAAATTCACACCCGCATCCAGCGCGGCGTTTAACGCGGCGAGGGAATCTTTGTCATCCACTTCGCCCCAGGCGCCGCCGATAGCCCAGGCGCCAAAGCTGATGTCCGACACTTTCCAGCCCGTCCGTCCAAGTTCGCGATAATTCATAATTCAAAACGACAAGCCCAAATGATGCATTCAAACGGAGGCAGCCGCAAGCGAGTCTTGATTGATTTTTGTTTCTTTCTCGCTTTTCGCAAAAATTGCCCCAAAAATAACGGCGATTTATGTGCGGCATTATCGGATACGTGGGAAAAAAAGCGGCCTCGCCCGTCCTGCTGGAAGGATTGCGGCGCCTGGAATATCGCGGTTACGACAGCGCGGGCGTGGCGATTTTGCAGGAGGCTGATTTGCTCATCCGCAAAAAAGTTGGGCGCATTGACAGCGGCCTCGCCACGGTTTTGCAATCGAGCCCGGTGGCCGGCTCGCTCGGTATCGGCCACACGCGCTGGGCTACGCACGGCATTCCTTCGGACCGCAATTGCCATCCGCACTTCGACGGCTCCGGGAAAATCGCGGTCGTCCACAATGGTGTCATCGAAAACTACGATGCGATTAAGGAAAAGCTTTTGAAGGCAGGCCATAAATTTAAATCGGATACTGACACGGAAGTGCTCGCGCATTTGATTGGCGACTATTACGAAAAGCGCAAGAAGGGCAAGGATACGCGCAATGGCGCCCTGACCGATGCCGTTTGTGACGCGTTGCGTGAAGTGATTGGCACGTATGGGATTGCCGTCGTTTGCGCGAGTGAGCCGGACAAGATTATCGGCGCGCGGCGCGGTTCGCCGCTTATCGTTGGTATCGGCAAAGGTGAAAATTTCCTGGCGAGCGACGCGAACGCTATCGTCGCGCATACAAAGAAGGTGTATTACCTCAACGATTACGACGTCGCCACGGTGACGGCGGATCGTTTTGATGTGGTAAACCTCGGCGCGGAAACTGCAAAGATCCAAATCAGCCAACTTCAGTTCGATCACGAGGACGCTGTGCGCGGTGACCACGCGCACTTCATGCTCAAGGAGATTTTCGAGCAGCCGCGCACGATTGAGAACGCGTTGCGCGGGCGGTTGGATTTCAAGAACGCTACGGCCAAGTTCGGTGGACTGAATTTGAGCGAGAAGGAATTGCGCTCGATTGACCGCATTGTCATCGCCGCCAGCGGCACGAGCTGGCACGCCGCATTGGAGGGAGAATATCTCATTGAGGAACTGGCGGGCATTCCCGTGGAAGTGGAATTTGCGCACGAGTTTTGCTATCGCAACGCGCCGCTGGAAAAGAACACCGCGCTGCTGGTGCTTTCGCAATCCGGCGAAACCGCTGATACGCTGGCTGCGTTGCGTGAGGCCAAGCGCCGCGGGCATAAGGCGTTGGGAATCGTGAATGTCGTCGGCAGTAGCGTGGCGCGCGAAGCAGATGGCGGTATCTACATGCACGCCGGGCCGGAAATTGCCGTGGCTTCGACCAAGGCGTTCGTCTCGACTTTGACGATTTTGACGATGCTAGCAGTTTATTTGGGGCGTTTGCGAAATCTGGCCGCGAGCCATGCGCTGCAAATTCTTCACGGCCTGGAAGCGCTGCCGAAGCAGGTGGAGAAAATTCTCTCGCAGGACGCGGCTTTGAAAAAACTGGCGCGCAAGTACGCCAAAGCGGGTGATTTCTTTTTCCTGGGACGCGGACGGATGTTTCCCATCGCGCTCGAAGGCGCGCTGAAGCTCAAGGAGATTTCCTACATCCACGCTGAGGGCTATTCCTCGGCGGAAATGAAGCATGGGCCGATTGCGTTGATTGACGAGGAAACGCCGACGGTTTTCCTGGTGCCGGGTGATTCCATGTACGAAAAGACGATGGCGAACCTGGCGATGATTCGTGCGCGCAAAGGCCCAATCATCGCCTTGGCCACGGAAGGTGACAAACAAATCGGGAAAGTGACGAAGGACATCTTCTACCTGCCGAAGACATTGGAACCGCTCTATCCTATTTTGGCGAGCATTCCCTTGCAATTGTTCGCATACCACATCGCAATTGCCCGTGGTTGCGACGTGGACAAGCCGCGTAATTTGGCCAAGAGCGTGACGGTGGAGTAAGCGGGTAGCACCCGCGGGCCATTTTAGCCCGCATGGGTTTCCAGAAAGCGCACCATCGCCTGGCCGAACGCAGCCAGATCTCGCGGAGTGCGGCTGGAAATGAGATTGCCATCCTCTACTACCGGCTCCTTCACCCAGATGCCACCGGCATTTTCCAAATCGTCTTTGATGCCGAGTGAACCCGTAACGCGTTTGCCTTTGAGAATTTTGGCCGAGATAGGGATCCAGCCGCCGTGACAAATGAACGCTACCAGCTTGCCGGCTTCGTAAAATTCCCGCGTCAGAGAAAGCACTTTGGCGTCCCGCCGCAGTTTGTCCGGCATAAAACCGCCCGGCACGAGCAACCCGCAGAAATCCGCGCTGCGCGCATCTTTTAATAGCAAATCCGCCGACGCAGGATAACCATGCTTGCCGGCATAAGTTCGGATTTCCGGCGCGGCACATTTAAGGGCGAAGCCGGCCTCCTCGAGCCGCAGTTTGGGATACCACAACTCGAGATCTTCATAAACATCATCCAGAAACGCCAGGACAGTCTTGTTTGTTTGCACGAATGTATTGTTGCCGCGCCGCGGAATTTTAACAGAAGAAAACGACTTTAAATCCAACAGGCCGAATCGTTGGGGGAAATTATTTCTGGAATTGAGAATGGCTTAATAACTTTGAGGTGGAGTCGGCAGTGAGAGGAGCGCGGGAGTACGTGGGTTGCTGCAAGGGTTCGGCACTATCAGAACGCCGGGCGCGAGCGAGCCAGCGATGGTCCAGGGGTTCGCGAATCAGGTCGAGAGTATTCGCGGCGATAGTGGTTTCTTCTTTCATGCCGCTCGCGGAGCCGACGCCGACAAAGAAGCCGGCCATCAGCAAGGTGGCGCGCAACAAGGTGCTGCGGGAGTAAGTAGTGAGAGCACAGGGGCGTTGGGGGTCGAGAGCGCGTCCTAAATTTTGAAACACGGGCAGGGTCCACATGGCCGGGTTTTTGGCAGGGGAAAAGGCGTCGTAAAAAATGGCGTGTGGCGGGGGAATATCTCTTCGACCCTGGCTCAACCACGCTGGAAAATCGCCGAGGTGAAATTGCCAGTCTACCTGGAGTGAGCCGTTGCAGAAGGCAGTTTTTTTGGCAAGGAGCAGTTCGCTTAACTGGTCTTCGTAACCGGAAAGGTAGCCCAGAGCAGCAGAATGCGTGAGGGCGAATTCCAATGGTTCGGCAGTATTGTCAAAGCTGACGAGGCGGAGGCGGCCGGAAATGTGAGTCGTGGCGCGAAGGACGGCGATCGCATTGGCGGCAGCACCGAGTCCGATGTCCCAGATAACAAATTCGCCGGGGGTCTGTGCGAGGCGTTCACGAATGTGGAGCTGGCTGACGTAAAGCAGATCGGCCTCGGCCCGAGGACCAAGGCCGGGATGCATTTTTTCGCCATAGCTGGCGGAAAAAAGGGTGCGTTGTCCATTGGCGAGGGTTACGAGTTGGTAGTCATCCGGCACGGGGATATTGTGGGGAAAAATCACCGGGATGATAAAAGAAAAAAACCGCAGATTTGGCTCTTATCGTCAGGAACGTGGTGGCTGGAGTCTGTAGTGATTGCCAATGCCATACTCGCAGTGATAGCTTTTCGTAACGTTTTCCAGGCGATATGGATTCAGAAGTTCCAGGCAGCCAATTGCCAAAGCCGGCCCAGCCGGAATACCGGCCCGTGTCGCGCCGCCCGATTGCCGATGTCTTCCGCCGCACCGCGCACGGGGCGGTGAAGGTTTGTGTGCGGCTGAACGTTCATCCTGACACCATTTCTTATTTCTCTATCGTCTGTGCCGCTGCTGCCGCCGTTTGTTTCTGGAAAGCGGGACAATATCCGTGGTTGTTGATCCTGGGCCCGGGATTTTGTTATGCGCGGCTATGGTGCAACATGCTCGACGGCATGGTGGCGCTGGCTTCCGGCAAAGCGAGCTGGCGCGGGGAAATCCTCAATGACCTGCCAGATCGCATCTCAGACGTTCTGATTTTTGTGGGCGTGGCCCATAGCGGCCTTAATTCCGTAGTGAGCGGTTATTGGGCCGCCATTTTTGCCGTGCTCACGGCATACGTTGGCTTGTTTGGACAGGCCGTGGGGGTGCAGCGGGAATTTAGCGGGCTGATGTCAAAGCCGTGGCGAATGGTCACGCTGCATGTGGGGGCGTGGATTACGCTCGGCTTGATTTGGGGGGACCACGGCCAGATTTATTGGGGGAAATTGACGGTGCTTGACTGGACTTGTGTGGTGGTCGTTCTCGGCTGTCTCCAAACGATTTGGATGCGGTTGTCACGCATCATGAAGGCGTTGAGCATTAAGAAGGGAAACCCGATCAAAGGCTGAACGATGTCACCACAAGCTGCGCTCCAAAGCGAAATCTTCCGTGCGTATTTCTTTATTGTAACGGGATTGCTCGTCTTCGCAGGCGTGGTGCTGAGCCTGCTTAAGTGGGGCTTAAAGAAAAAAGTGGATTCCATCTGGGCGACCTATAAGAGCTGGCTGGTTATGGCTCCGGTTGCCCTGGGGTTCATTTTCGCCGGCCGCGTTCCGGCCATCATTTTTTTCTGCCTTCTCGCCGGCCTGGGATTCAAGGAATTCGCCCGCGCCACGGGATTGTACAAGGATTGGTGGATGACGGGCGCAGTTTATTTGGGCATTGTGGCTGTGGGAATCACGTCACTGGTTCACCAGCCGCAGGGCGAGGAAGCAGGGCAGGGGTGGTATGGATTGTTTATCGTGCTGCCGGTTTATGTCGTTGCCCTCATCCTGTTAATCCCCATCGTGCGCAACCAGGTCAGCGGCCAGCTCCAGAAGATGTCCCTGGCGATCGTGGGATTTATTTATTTGGGCTGGATGTTTGGCCACCTGGCGTTCATGGCCAATGCCAATAATGCTTACGGTTATCTCATGTACCTTTTGTTTGCCACGGAGTTAAACGATGTAGCGGCATTCACGTTTGGCAAACTCTTTGGCAAGCATCCTTTTCGCAGCAATATCAGCCCGAAGAAAACGTGGGAAGGCGCGTTGGGCGCTTTTGCCGTTTCCATGGCATTGCCGTGGATCCTCCGTTTCTCATTTCCCTATTTTGGAACGACGCAACTTCTTCTTGCCGGGGTGATTGTGGGCGTCGGCGGGCAATTCGGCGATCTCGCCATTAGCGTTATCAAACGTGACATCGGCATCAAGGACATGGGTGCGGGTATTCCCGGCCACGGCGGAATTTTGGATCGCATTGACAGCCTGGTTTACACCGCGCCGCTATTTTTTCACATGGCCGGTTTCTTTTATATTATGCGATGACACCCTGGTCTTATGAACCCGCCGAGGACCTTGACCAGAACATGGTCGAACGGTTGCGGCGTTTTCCGCGCCAGCCGGACATGCTGGTTTATGGTTTGCGTTCCACAGTGGCGCTGGCGCTCCGGGGCTGGTTGCGCCTGTATCACCGGATGGAAATCACCGGGCTCGAAAATCTGCCGCCGGAAGGTTCATTTGTCCTGGTGGCAAACCATGCCAGCCATCTGGATACGCTTTGCCTGTTGGCGGCGCTGCCATTGCGCAAGTTACATCGCGCCTTTCCGGCGGCGGCCAAAGATTATTTCTTCGTGGATCTCCCGCGCATGGCGGTTGCGGCGATTGTCGTTAACGCACTGCCATTCGGCCGGCAAAGCCAGATTCGCCAGAGCCTTGGCCTTTGTCGCGAGTTACTGTCCAATCCGGGAAATATCCTGGTTCTGTTTCCTGAGGGCACGCGCACGGCCACCGGGCAAATGGGCGAGTTTCGCCCGGGCATCGGCCTATTGATCGGCGGCACGGGTATTCCGATTGTCCCTTGTTTTCTGGATGGCGCCTATAAGGCCTTGCCGAAAGGTGGGATTATTACCCGGCCGGCAAAAATTCGGCTTCGTATTGGCGCGCCGCGAACGTTTGGGGATTTGCCACCGGGAAAAGAGACGGCGGAACGCATCAGCACGGAACTTTGCCGGGCGGTGATGGATTTGGCGGGATAGCTTTTGTCAATGTTACCACAATAAATATCAATTAACGCGAAATTGGCAACAGTGCCAGACTGTATCTATGCAAACAATAGAACAGACATTTGAAACGTGGGATGGAGCGCGGCTTTTTTACCGCGCCTGGCAACCATCAAAACCGGCAAATAAAGCCCTGGTGCTTTTCCATCGCGGGCATGAACATTCCGGCCGTTGGCAGGAAACCGTGGAGAAGCTGGCCCTCGATGATGTTGCTGTTTTTGCCTGGGACGCACGCGGGCATGGTAAATCGCCCGGCGAACGCGGCTCGGCAGAAAACCTGGGGGTGGTTATCCGTGACATGGAGGCTTTTGTCCGGCATGTGTCGGTCCAATACGGAATCCCCGTCGAAAATATGGTCGTCCTCGCGCATAGCGTCGGCGCCGTTACCGCAGTCGCATGGGTGCACGATTTTGCGCCGCCGATTCGCGGTTTGATTTTGGGCGTGCCGGCCTTTCGTGTGAAACTTTACGTGCCGCTGGCCGTGCCGTTGTTGCGCCTGAAGCAAAAGCTTTTCGGGCACGGATACGTGAAGAGCTATGTGAAAGCGAAAATGCTGACGCACGACGCCGAACAGGCTGCCGCTTACCAGGCTGACCCGATGATTTTCCGGCAAATCGCTGTCAATATCCTGTTGGATTTACATGATACCTCTACCCGCCTGATCGCGGATGCCGGCGCAATTCATGTCCCGACGCTGATGTTTGTGGCCGGGTCGGATTGGGTGGTGAAGACGGAAGCGCAGCAGAAATTTTTTGACGGGCTTTCCTCGCCGGTTAAACGCATCGAGACTTTGCCCGGTTTTTATCACGCCATTTTCCACGAAAAAGATCGTGCGTTGCTCATTTCCAAAACGCGTGAATTTATCCTCGAATGTTTTTCCCGCCCGCCGCAGGCGCCTTCGCTACTGGATGCGGACAAACGTGGTTTTACCAAAGATGAATACGATCGTCTTTGCCAGCCGGGGAATCCCGTGTTCAACCTGGTGCGTTTCGGTTTGAAGACGCTTGGCCGGATGAGCCATGGCATCCAATTAGGATGGGAGGCCGGGTTCGATTCCGGGCGTACGCTCGACTATGTCTATGAAAACAAACCGCGCGGTCACACGCCATTAGGCCGTGCTTTTGACAGTTCCTACCTGAATAGCATTGGCTGGCGCGGTATTCGCGTGCGTAAACTCAATCTTCAAAATGTCCTGCGCGATGCCATTGAGCGCACGCATCGCGAGGGGCGTCCGGTGCGCTTGCTCGATATTGCATCGGGTCCCGGCCGCTACGTTTTGGAAACAATCCGCGACCACGCGCAAATTCCCATAACCGCGTTGCTTCGCGATTATAAAATGGAAAATGTCGAAGCGGCGCGGCAATTGGCTGAAGAACTAAAATTAAAAAATGTCACCGTGATGCAAGGCGATGCCTTTGATCGTGCCTCGCTGGCTGCCGTGAATCCCGGGCCGACGATTGGAATTGTTTCCGGCTTGTACGAATTGTTTCCCGCGAATGAGCCCCTGGTAAATTCCCTGCGCGGCCTGGCGGACGCCATTGAACCCGGCGGCTATCTGGTTTACACCAACCAGCCCTGGCATCCGCAGGTGGAATTTATCGCGCGGGTGCTGACGAACCGTGAGGGCAAGCCATGGATCATGCGCCGGCGTACGCAAGCCGAAATGGATGAACTGGTGCGGGCTGCCGGTTTCGAAAAACTGCGCGAAGAAATTGACCAGTGGGGTATTTTCAGCGTGTCTCTGGCGCGGCGAATCAAATAAACCGATACAAATTCCAGTGACGGCAACCATTTCATCCCGGCCAGCGAAAAGTTCCGCGGCAGCTACCTCGGCCGCGTTGAGCCTGCTCTTCGTGATCGTTTACAGTTCGTGCAATTGGATCACTGCGCATCGCACGGACGTTGGTACATGGTATTACGGGTGGGAAAAATACATTCCCTTCGTCCCGCTGATGATTGTGCCGTACATGTCCATTGACCTTTTTTATGTTGCCGCGCCATTTCTTTGCACCAGCCGGGAAGAATTGCGTGTATTCGCACGAAGAATTGCTTTTACCATTCTTGTCGCCGGCGCATTTTTTCTGGCGATGCCCTTGAAACTTGGCACGCCGTTGCCGCAACCTGCAGGTTGGACGGGTGTACTTTTCAAATTTCTCCATGGCTTTGACCAGCCGACGAATCTCTTTCCTTCGCTGCACATCGCCCTCCGAACGGTCCTTGCGAGCCTTTACGCCCGGCATAGCAAAGGGATAGTTCGCGTGGCCAGTAATATCTGGTTTAGTTTGATAGGCTTTTCCACGCTGTTGACGTACCAGCATCATATCGTGGATATCGTTGGCGGGTTTGTTTTGGCGGCAATTGCTTTTTATATCTTTCGCGAAGATCAATCGCGTTTGTCCGTTATCCCGAACCGTCGCATGGGTGTCTATTATGCAGTTGGCGCGCTGGCAGTATCTGGTCTGGCGGCGATATGTTGGCCCTGGGCCTCCATTCTTCTTTGGCCGGCCATTTCACTTATGATTGTGGCTGCGGCCTATTTTGGTCTCGGACCGGCCATTTACCGGAAGACTGGTGGCCGGATTCCATTGAGCGCGCGCTTGGTGCTGTGGCCGTGCCTAATCGGGCAATACCTGTCGCTTCTGTACTATCGCCGCCAGTGCGACGCCTGGAGCGAGCTTACGCCAAACGTTTGGATTGGCGCGAAGTTGAGCAAGCGAGAGGCTGCGGAAGCGAAACGGCGCGGCGTGGCCGCCGTGCTCGACCTGACGGCTGAATTTTCCGAAACACCCGCATTGCTCAATCTCACTTATAAAATTATCCCAGTATTGGACCTGACAGAATTAAGCCAGGCACAATTACAGGAAGCGGTTGAGTTTATCACGAGACACACAAACAATGGGATTGTTTACGTCCATTGCAAGATTGGTTACTCCCGCACTGCTGCCGTGGCGGGTGCCTATTTGCTCGCTTCTGGCCAGACGGCGACGGTGGACGAAGCGATTGTGCGGCTTCGAAAAGTGCGTCCCTCTATTATTATTCGGCCTGAAGCTTGCGTCGCATTGGCTGCGTTTAAGCGTCCTCAGTTTGCCGGGCCTGTCACCGTAAATTGAGACTTAAAATTATCCAAACCATTAGCATGGGCGAATACGTGAAAAATTTCACAAACTTTTCTTGCCAGCGGGAGGGCAATTCTAATAGCATCTGCGGCGTTTGAAATCCGCATCGCTTTCGAGCGGTTTTTGAATTGAGGAAGTTGCGCGCTACGGGCGCCCCAAAACTATTTTAATGTCAGCGATTTTTCCGAAGTGGACAAACTGGTTACCGTTGGTTCTAGGCGTCGGCGCGGCGCTGACCGGCGGGGCCGTGACTGTCGGTGCCTGGTATTACTTTACCCCCAAATATACCAATATTGGTTATCAACCGGTGCAGCCGGTGCCTTTTTCCCATAAAATTCATGCCGGCCAACTGGGCATTGATTGCCGTTACTGTCACAATGGTGTTGAAAAATCTTGGTTTTCCAATCTTCCCGGCGCTTCGACCTGTATGAATTGCCATAGCCAGGTGCTGAAAGATGACGCCCGCCTGGCCATCGTCCGAGAAAGCGCGGCCACGGGCAAACCGGTTCCCTGGGTCCAAGTGCATGTGGTTCCGGATTACGCTTACTTTAACCATTCCGTCCACGTCAGCCGCGGTATCAGTTGCGTGGAATGCCACGGCCGTGTTGACCAGATGGATGAAGTGCACCAGGACAAGCCTCTCAGCATGAGCTTTTGCCTCAATTGCCACCGTGATCCGGCGGCGCACATCCGTCCAGAGAGTAAAGTCACCGATTTAGGCTGGAAATGGAGCACCAATGCCGACCAAAACGCGGAGCTGCAATTAAAGAACGGCACGCAAATGGTCCACGACTGGAAAGTACAATCGCTGCAGGACTGCTCGGCCTGCCATAGATAATGAATTCAAATTCGAACAATTCAACGCCCGCAATGACCGGCCGCCGTTACTGGAAGAGCATGGATGAACTGGCGGACACGCCGGAGTTCAAGGACTGGCTGCACCGGGAGTTTCCCAAGGGCGCGAGCGAATTGAACGATGGCCCAACGCGCCGGAATTTCCTGAAAATCATGGCGGCATCGTTCGCTCTGGCAGGTTTGGGCATTGCCGGCGGGGGTTGCCGCCGTCCGGAAGAAAAGCTGGAGCCGTTTGGCAAACAGCCGGAAGATTACGTTTTTGGCACGTCGGAATACTTTGCTACGGCCATGCCCACACGCACGGGCGCGATCCCGCTGGTGGTGAAGTCTTATGATGGCCGGCCGGTAAAAATCGAAGGTAATTCGTTTTATCCGGGCAGCAACGGCGGCACGGACCGCTACGCGCAGGCTTCCATTCTCAATCTTTACGATCCGGATCGCGCGCGCAGTTATAAAAACGCCGATAAGGTGGTTTCGCGCGAGGATGCCACTAAGTTCCTCAGCGATTTGTCCGCAAAATTTTCGGCGAACGGCGGCGACGGCCTGGTTTTCTGGGCCGAAAGCAGCACTTCGCCTTCGCGCGCGCGACTGCAAAAGATTATCGCGGGCAAGTTTCCCAAGTCGCAGTGGTTTACTATTGATGCGATTGCCTCAAGCATCCACCAAAGCGCGGCCACGCAGTCATTTGGCCAGTCAGTCCGTCCGATTTTCAATTTTGACAAGGCCAAGGTCATTCTCTCGCTCGATTGCGATTTCCTGGGCGGCGAAGACGATTGCCACAATCACATCCGCAAATTCACGGCTGGCCGCTCGCCGGAAAACATGAGCCGGCTTTACAGCATCGAATCGCTGTTCACGTTGACCGGCGCGAGCGCGGACCATCGGTTGCGCGTGGCGGCCAGCCTCGTGGGCGCTATTGCTGCAGCTATTTCCGGCCAAATCGGCGGCACATCGGCGGCGGTTCCGGCTGGAGTGGATGCGAAGTGGATTTCTGAATGCGCCAAAGATTTGGCTGCCGCAGGCAAGAATGCCCTGGTGGTGGCGGGCCAACGCCAGCCGCTGGAAGTTCACCTGCTGGCTTATGCCATTAATTCCTTACTGGGTTCCGTGGGCAATACGGTGACATTGATCCCGGCACCCGAAATTCCCGAAGGCGATTTCAACAAGGCCAATCCCAACACGATTGTCGTGCTTGGCGGCAATCCCGCTTACTATTTCAACAAAGCTCCGGGCGAGAAGTCGCAGACCATGGTTCGGTTCGGCTATTACGAGGACGAAACGTCCGCCATCAGCCAGTGGAATTTTCCGGCGGCGCATTATTTGGAATCATGGGGCGATGCGCAAACCAGTGATGGAACATTGGTTCCTGTCCAGCCGTTGATTCAGCCGCTGTTCGGCGGCATGACCGAACTGGAATTTTTGGCCCGCATTGCCGGTGAATCACAAACCAGCGCTTACGAAATCGTCAAAACTACCTTCAACGGCTCTGACCAGGATTGGAAGACATTCCTTTTCAACGGTTTTGCCGGAGAGCCGGGCAGGACGCAAAATCTATCGTACCAGACGGCGAACGCGCCTTCATTCTCCAGCGCCGTGCCATCGGCCAACAGCCTGGAAGTCGTTTTCTATCGCGACGCCAAAGTGGACGACGGGTTTTACGCGAACAATGGCTGGATGCAGGAATTGCCTGATCCGATCACCAAGATCACGTGGGACAATGTGGTATTAATCAGCCATAAAACGGCACGCGAGTTGGGCGTGCAAAATGGCGACATGGTGGAAATCAATTTAAATGGCCGTGTGGTGCAGGGTCCGATTTGGACGCAGCCAGGCATGGCGGATTATTCGCTTGGCCTGGCGCTCGGTTACGGGCGTGAGAAGTCCGGGCGCATCGGCACTCTCGTGGGTTTCAACGCGTACAAGATTTTCCGGGGCAAATATGTCGAGACCGGCGCGACGCTGAAGAACACCGGGCAGACGCGTGTGATCGCGACCACGCAATCGCATTGGTCCATGGAAGGCCGCCCCGCAGTGCGCGAAGCGAACCTGGGCGATTTTGAGAAAGACCCGGCCTTTGCTGATGAAATGCACGACAAAGAGCCGCCGGTGGTCGCGCCGCTGTATCCGAACCCATTCGATGAGGCGAAGAAAACGGCTTACCAGCAATGGGGCATGGTGGTGGATTTAGGTTCGTGCGTCGGGTGCGGCACCTGCGTCGTAGCCTGCCAGAGCGAAAACAATATTCCGATTGTTGGCAAAGACCAGGTCTTGCGCGGCCGCGAAATGCATTGGATGCGCATTGACCGCTATTATACGACCGATCCGAAGCGCAAAAATAATCCGTCGCTCCTCGATTGGAACGCGGACATGAACAAGACCGACGCTGAGCAGCAGTTCGCGAACTGGATCGAAGACGTGCAGGCGGTGAACCAGCCGATGCTTTGCCAGATGTGCGAAGCCGCGCCGTGCGAAAACGTTTGTCCGGTGGCCGCGACGTCCCATGACGCCGAGGGCCTGAATGTGATGGCGTACAACCGTTGTGTTGGCACCCGCTATTGCTCGAACAATTGCCCGTATAAAGTGCGGCGCTTCAATTATTTCGATTACAACAAACGCGACCTTTCGGAACTGAAAGGCCCCGTGTACCCGACCCCGCTGTTGCACAAGACCGATGGCAAATGGGACATGGTCACGTGGTGGCAGCATCGCGAAGCGCCGATGTTCCCGGAAGGGACTGATTGGGACTTGATTAAGATGGTCAAGAACCCGGATGTGTCGGTGCGCATGCGCGGTGTCATGGAAAAATGTACCTATTGTGTGCAGCGCATTCAGCAGGCTGAAATCACCCAGAAGGTAAAGGCCGGCCCGACGGGTAATGTTCGTTTGATGGAAGCTGAAGGCACCATTCCCAAGACCGCCTGCCAACAGGCATGTCCGGCCGGGGCGATTGTCTTCGGCGATATCAGCGACCCGAACAGCACCGTTTCAAAACGGAAAGCCGACTCGCGCAATTACGCAGTGCTCCAGGAATTGCTGACCAAGCCGCGCACGACGTACCTGGCGCGCATTCGCAACCCGAATCCCGCCATGCCGGATTATCATGCGCCTTACAGCACGGAAGAATATAAATCGTTCGGCGGCCAATTTCAGTCCGCTGAGAAAGGAAACAGTTAATGGCTGACGCTTCGACCAATTTGGAATCGCTCGCGCCCCCGGCGGAACTCCGCCGCATGGAAGCGGTGCCGAACCAGAGCCTTGGCTGGTTCACGGACAAGCTTGCGGCATTCAATGAAGGCAAAACGCCCTTGTGGTGGTGGATTCTGTTCCTGCCCACGGCATTCGGGGCCACGGTCATTTTGCCATTGGCGCTGTTTTATAAAATATCCATCGGTGTCGGCACGTGGGGCAATAACATGCCGGTCATGTGGGGCTGGGACATTATTAATTTCGTCTGGTGGGTCGGCGTGGCGCACGCGGGCACCCTTATTTCGGCGATGCTCTTTTTGACCCGGCAGCACTGGCGCACGGTGATCGGCCGCGCAGCGGAAACAATGACCGTTTTCTCGGTGGCGATGGCGGGTTTGTATCCGGCCGTGCACATCGGGCGCGAATGGATGGCATGGTTCATGTTCCCGATACCGACGTACGAGGGCATGTGGCCGCAATTTCGTTCGCCGCTGATGTGGGACGTTTTTGCCGTCAACACTTACCTCATCGTTTCGTCCACGTTCTGGTACATGGGCTTGATTCCCGACCTGGCGGTGATGCGTGACCGGGCGAAAACCCGCGTCAGCAAGTTCCTCTATGGCCTGTTCGCACTCGGCTGGACCGGTTCGGCGCGGCACTGGCATAATTACGAAAAGGCCTATCTCATCCTGTCCGGCGTGGCGACGTTGCTGGTGTTTACGGTTAGCTCCATCGTCGGTATGGACTTCGCCACGGCGCAAATCGCCGGCTGGCACGAAACGATTTTCCCGTTCTATTTCGTCGCCGGCGCTGTGTGTTGCGGCTTCGGCATGATTTTGGTGCTGCTCATTCCCTTGCGCAAATGGTGCCATTTGGAAGACATCATTACGATGGGGCACATTGATAAGATTTGTAAAATGACGCTGATGATGTCCTGCATCATGGGATACATCTACGTGGTGGAATTTTTGATTGCCTGGTATTCGGGCAATCCCTATGACGCTTGGGTTTTCGGCCACCGCATGTTCGGCCATCAATATTGGTATGGCGGCTGGATGATGATCGTGGTGAACGCCACGATACCGCAATTGCTCTGGATCAAAAAAGTGCGTCAGAACTTGGTACTCATTTTCCTTATCGCCCTGGCGCTGAACGTCGGCATGTGGTGGGAACGCTTCACCATCATCGTCGGTTCCTTGTACCAGGATTTCTTGCCGTCCAACTGGGGTGTGTATTATCCCACCTGGGTGGACGCGGCTGTCTATATCGGCACGCTCGGTACCTTCTTCATGCTCTATCTGCTCTTTGTGCGGTTCCTGCCCATGGTTCCGATTTCGGAAGTGAAAGGCGTTTCGCCTGAGGCGACCACCCATCGCCCGGCTAAGCCTGTGAAAGGAGCGAAGCCATGAGCGAAAAGAATTACGGCATCTCCGCTGAGTTTAGCTCCGCTGCTGATGTCCTCGAGGCGGCGAAAAAAGTACGTGATGCCGGGTATCGTCGTTGGGATGTTTTTTCACCGTTCCCGGTCCATGGGCTCGACAAAGTCATGAACCTCGGCAATTCGAAAGTCGGCTGGTTTGCCTTCCTGTTCGGTGCGGGCGCATTCGTTGGCACGATGGGAATGATTTGGTTCATGAACGATTTCGACTATCCGATCATTATCGGCGGCAAGCCTATGTTTAGCACGCCGATGTCCGTGGTGCCGTCGTACATTCTGCTGGTGTTGTTCTCGGCGCTGGGCGCATTCATCGGCATGGTCGCGCTGAACCAGTTGCCGCGGCATCATCATCCGCTGTTTGCCAAGAAACGTTTTGAACTGGTGTCGCGCGATAAATTTTTCCTGGTCATCGGGTCGGCTGATCCGAAATTTTCTGAAACCGAAACCCGCAAGCTGCTCGAGCAACTCGGCGGCGGGCACATCGAACTGGTGGAGGACGAATAGTGCGCCAGGCCATTTCCATAATTATTTCGATGGCGCTGATTGGTAACGCCGTTGGCGTGGCCGTGATTTGCATTGCCGGTTTTCGTGGCGAAGTGCTGCGCAAACCGCCCCTGGAAATTTTCGCAGACATGAACCGCCAGCCGAAATTAAAGCCGCAACGGCCTTTTGACTTCATGCCCAATGGCGTCAGTTCCCAATTGCCGCCCCCGGGCACCATCGCGCGCAGCCAGCCCATTAAAACCACGGACGGCGCGGTGTATGCGTTCGAAGACTCGCCGGTGAACACCGGGAAAATCACCGGCATGACCAATTTCGTTGAAAACAATCCTTTGCCCGTTAATGCCGAACTGATCGCCCGTGGCCGGGACCGTTTTGACATTTATTGTTCGCCCTGTCACGGCAAGCTCGGCGACGGCAATGGCATCACCAAAAAGATTGGCGTGATGCCGGCTGTGGCGAATTTGCACGACGTGCGCATCGTCACCATGGCAGACGGGGAAATTTTTAACACGATTACCTACGGCAAAAGCACGATGGGCGCTTACGGCCCGCTCGTGACGCCGCAGGACCGCTGGGCCATCGTCGCGTATTTGCGCGCGCTGCAATTGAGCCAGCTCGGTTCGAAGAACGATTTATCGCCTGACCAGCAGGCGTCGCTGAAATGAGCACCAACGAAAACAACGAATTGCCGCCGCCGATGGATTTATCCTGCTGGCGCAAAGCGCCCAAGGTGATGATTGCCATCGGGGCTGTTTTGTCGCTCATTGGCCTGATTGCCAATCCGACAGAATTTGGCTATTCCTGGCTCACGGCGTTCATGTTCTTTTTGACGCTTTCGCTCGGTGCGCTGTTCCTCGTAATGATTCATCATCTTACGGACGCGGGTTGGTCGGTCGCGACGCGCCGTTTTTGTGAACATATTGCTTCGCTGCTCTTTCCCTGGCTGGCGCTTTTGTTCATTCCCGTCATTTTGCTCATCAAGCAGATTTATCCCTGGATGAACCTGGTTAAGGAACAGGTTGCTGACCGTGCTTTGATCGCCAAGGGGCCGTTGTTCACCTGCGTTGGTTTTACCGTGGCATCGGCGGTTTTCTTCGGCATCTGGTGGCTGCTGACCGGGCGTATCAATTATTGGTCCCTGCGGCAGGACGTGACCGGCGATGCCCTTTGCACGCGTAAAATGCGTTTCCATTCCGGTTGGGGGATTCTGGCCTTTGCCGGGACAGTCACGGTGGCGCCCATCCTTTGGATGCAGTCGATCGATTACCAGTGGTCTTCGACAATATACGGCCTGTACATGTTTGCCACGTGCGGCTGGATCGCGCTGGCCACGGTGTACATCATCACGGCGGTGCTGCAACGCCAGCGCGTCCTGAGCGACGTGTTGCATGACAGCCAGTTTTATTTCATCGGCGTTCTCTTCTTTGCCTTCACGCTGCTCGAAGCCTATTTTGAGTTCGCGCAATACTTCGTCATTTGGAACGGCAACATCCCTGACGAAACCTTCTGGTATATTATCCGCGAAAACGGCTCGTGGTGGTGCCTCTCGATGCTTTTGATTTTTGGGCACTTTTTCACGCCATTCATCCTGCTGCTGCCGGTGAGCGTCAAAATGAATTTCAAGGTCATGATCCCGGTTTGCCTGTGGGCGTGGCTGATGAATTACGCCGACCTGGCGTTTAATATTTTCCCGTCTCTGCACACGAACGGTTATCCGCTTCGCTGGATTTGGCTGCACTTCGGCTGCTTTATTTTCATGTTCGGAGTGCTGGCGCATGTGTTTGTGAAGAAATTCCTCAGTCATCCGCCGTATCCGCAACGCGACCCGCGCATTCTGGAGGCCATGGGCATCGGGCACGCGCCGGAGGAATTGCCTGACACCCTGCCGGATGGAGGTGCCCGATGAATCAAAACCAGAATACTCCCGATGTGAATCATGCTTCCGGCGCGGCGGTGGGTTTTGCCATCGCGAGTGTGATTTTTGTTGTGCTCGTGGTGATTGTGAAATTGGCCATGACCACTCCGCCGATTGATGCCGCCCGTGCCGCGCTGATTTCCCAGGCGCTGTACCAAATTCGCACGAACGAAGTTACGCAACTCAACAGCCCGGGATGGGTGGATAAACCGCGTGGCATCGTCCGGCTGCCGATTGAAACCGCGATGCAAATGGCCGCGCAGGAATGGCAAAATCCCGCGCAGGCGCGCGCTGATTTAATCGCCCGCGCGAAAAAATCCACCGCGCCGGCCCCGAAAGTGGCGAATCCCTACGAATGAACCAGACTGATAAAAATTATTCCGCTATTGACGCCTCGTGCCGCATACCGCTGCTCGCGCTGCTGGGTGGCGCTGCCTTGTGGCTTGTCGTAGGCCTCGTGCTGGAACTGATTGCTTCGCTCACGTTTCACAATCCTGAGATGTTTGGGTGCTGCCCATTTCTGACTTACGGCCGGGTTCTTCCTGCGGCGAATGACGCGATACTTTACGGTTTCGCCATTCCCGCCGCGCTTGGTGTGATTCTCTGGATTTTTGCCCGCTTGAGTGAAAGCGAACTCCTGCTGCCGCTGGTGCCAATCGCTTCAGCAAACATCTGGCATCTCGGCGTCTTCATCGGTGTTGTGGGGATTTTAATCGGTGACAGCACCGGCTTTGCGTGGCTGGAATTTCCGCGTCCGGCTGCCGTTCTGCTTTTTGTCGCCTATCTGCTCATTGCCACTTCGGCTTTTGCCACCTTTGGTGCGCGACGCGAAAGGAAGTTACACCCGGCGCATTGGTTTTTACTGGCTGGGCTGTTCTGGTTCCCATGGATTTATTCTACCGCCAACCTTTTCCTCATTGGCTTTCCGGTTCGCGGCGTGACGCAGGCCGTGATTGACTGGTGGTATTGCAACAATTTGCTCTTTGTCTGGCTTGGGCTGATTGGCCTCGGGGTGGCTTTTTATCTCCTGACGAAAATCGGCGGGCGAGGGCTGCAGGGTGGTTACTTCAAGGTATTTGCCATTTGGACCTTTTTGCTGCTCGCTCCGTGGCTGGGCATGCCGCAAACCGCGCCCATCCCGGCGTGGCTGCCTGCTCTAAGCACGGTCGCCTCCGCCTTGATGATCTTTCCATGGATCGCTTTTATCTTCGTCTATCTCAAAACGATTTCCGGCGTGAAAGTGGAATGCAAAGGCGGCCCGTACTGCCACGCGAAATTTGGCATCGCCGCGTTCATTTTATCGACGTTCATGCTGCTCGTCACTGGCTGCTCACACTTCGGTCGGGTAGTGGGATTGACCTGGTTCATGCAGGCGCAAGTGTATCTGCAAATCTTCGGTTTCTTCGCCATTGTGATCTGCGGCGCGATTTATGAACTGCTCGCCGGCGTGATGGATTTTGAGTTGCCGTTCCCCAAGTTTGTCCGCATCCAACATTGGGCGTTTATGATTGGTGTTTTGATCCTCGTTGCGCTGTTGGCTATTGGCGGGATTCAGCAGGGACTTAAAATGCAGGATTCCACCGTTCCCTTTATGAATATTATCCAGGACAGCCTGATGTATCTGCGCTTCAGCACGCTGGGATGGTTTTCACTGCTGGTCGGTAGTTTGATGCTCGCCGCGAATATTTTTGTGATGACAATCCGGTGGAAAATGGCACTGGTTAAAACGGGAATCGCCGCGGTGAAAGCGCCGCTGGAAACGGAGACGGCGAAATCATGAAGACCAGCTTCCGCGTATTTATAGTGGCGTTTGTGACGCTCGGCCTTTCCTGGTGCGGGCTGGTGCTCGCGCCCGTCCTGCAACTAGGCACCCAGGGGCAGACCAGCGTGCTTAATTCTTCTGAAATTTATCCTAACCAGCGTCCCGGCGACGCCACGCTCGGCTTACAGGTCTATCGCGCCAACGGCTGCGCCGCCTGCCATA
>DATJXK010000108.1:0-16157 GCA_035500235.1 Pseudomonadales bacterium
CTATCTGTGGATACGTGACTTGAACTGGCTCTATTGTGACAGCCATCCGTAATCATCTTTGTTTGCATAACACTCCTAAAAAAGCAGAGCAGGTGAACATTAAAACTACATGAACACACGATTAAACTTGCCCCTTTTTATCTTAAACGCCACCTCTTTTTGGCATTTTTTAATCAGTCTTTCATCCGGCTTTAATCTTCACAATGTCAATATGTTATGTATGAACGCTATACAAAATCACATAGGCTGCGCGGATCACTCCGCCAAAAATTCGATTAAACCGGTCAATTTTTACTTCGCCGCACCGGAAGCCGTAAATGTCGAAATCACGGGCGACTTTAATCATTGGCATCCCCTTCCCATGCATTGGTTGCTGGATGGCTGGTGGTTTATCCGGTTGGAACTGTGTCATGGGCAGCATCAATACAGGTTCGTCGTGGATGGCCAGTCTCGATTGGACCCCCACGCCATGGGCAGCGGCCTGGATGAGCAAAATGAGCGGGTTTCTTTAATTGTCGTAATTTGATTTCGCTCTTCAATATTTATGTCCCAGGTTATTCCTAAAGGCGTATTGAACTGCAAAAAGAAAGAGGCCGGAAATACATCCGGCCTCTCATAGTGATGAGGTTTTTCTACGCCGTCACTGCGACGCTCAGAAGTGCGATCCGGCCTATTTGGGGGAAGTCGCTGTCCAGACCGTATCGCGGCACAACCTCTCTGCCAACCCTAAATGGACAGCGAAATTTAAAACCAAAAATCCTATATTTCCCCGACGGGACCGAAATCCAATCCCACCCGTTTCAAACGTTCTGAAGTAATAGACCACGCAGAAATTAAAACGTCATAAATCATGGATTAAATTTTTTTCAGAAACCATGTATGCCAGTCGCATCAAATAGAATTTGAAATGCAGCCGCGATCATTGCAGCGTTGCCTTTAATGGTTTGAGTTCCTATCCTGACTGACAAATTTATCGCCATGGTCAAAACCATCTTTTTTTCATTAGTTTCTTTCCTTTGCCTTTTTCAAGCGGTTGCCCCGGCGTCCCAACTTCCCAGGCCGTTCCCCTATCCCAATCGCATTTATTATGACAGCCAGTGCCTGACGATCGATGGTAAGGATATTTTTATTTACAGCGGTGCGTTTCATTTTTTCCGCTGTCCCAAAGAACTGTGGCCTGATCGTTTTCAAAAAATCAAAGACGCCGGGTTTAACACCGTTGAAACCTACGTGCCCTGGAACTGGTGCGAGCCGCAAATGCCCCGCGGCACTAATGATTTTTCCCGGGCCGATTTGAAAGATTTCGACGACTGGCTCACCATGGCCGAACAGTATGGTTTTTACATCATTGTTCGTCCCGGGCCTTATATTTGCGCGGAATGGGACAATGGCGGTTATCCGCAATGGCTTTTGACGAAGAAACCTGCGAACCCGCTGCGGTCCCAGGAATGGTTGCGAACCGATGATCCTGTTTATTTGTCATGGTGCAAGCACTGGTACGATGCCGTCTGCCCCGTAATTGCCCGCCATCAAATCACTCGTAAAGCGCCCGGGCAACTGGGTGTCATCCTCGTCCAGGTGGAAAACGAATACGACTTTCCCCAATTACCCGATGAGGTGAAAATAAACCAGGTCAAGGCGCTGGCGGAATATGCGCAGGCAGACGGCATTGACGTTCCGCTCATCACCTGCTGGACGCATGTTGTGCGCGGCTCAAAAGATCCGGTTCTGCGCCAGATTTTTGATTGCTGCAACTTCTATCCCCGCTGGGCGGTGGATGATACTCGCAAAGACATCCGGAAACTCCGCCGCGAGCAACCGGATGCGCCGCTGGCCACGACCGAACTGCAAGGCGGTTGGTTTGCCAATGTCGGAGGCAAATTGAGTGAAGACCAGGATGGTGTGACTGCTTCTGAAATCAATAATCTGACTCTTTTCGTCATTCAAAATGGCGAGAGCATCCTGAATTATTACATGCTTTTCGGCGGGACGAATCCCGATGACCGCGCTGCGCGCCCTGTTACGACTACTTACGATTATGCCGCTCCCATTCGCGAATGGGGTGGTGTGGGTGACCGTTATCAACGCGTCTGGGCTATCGGCCACATGCTACAGAAGCATGGCGCTCAACTGGCGCGCTCCACGGTGGTGGATTGCAACGTGACCAATTCGCAAAACGATGTGACGGTTGTGGAACGGCGGACTCCGGACGGTGGCCGCTACTTTTTTATTCGCACCTCACAGCATCTTGAACCGCGCAAAGGCACTTCCACGGTGCAGGAAAATATCAGTGGGGGTCAGCAAATTGTTTTCAACTATGATCTCGAACCGTTTGGTTCAAAGATTTTATATCTGCCGCCCGGAGTCAACGATATCAGTGCAGGTGAATGGCTTCCTAAAGAAGCGCCACCTATCGAACGCCCTGCCAACCTGCCGCAAAGTATCACTATTAATCTCGCAAAAATGCAGGCCGATCCCGGTCCCCGGCATTTGATTAAATTAAAGGAGGGCGAATCGCTCGCGCCAGACGGCATCTACGATAGCCATTTTATCTTTTATCAAGCTAAAGTTTCCTGCCCCACCGCCACCAACTTGTTAGTGGAATACCCCGATGGCGATGCTGTTCTGGCCCTCGTTAATGGCCAGGCGACTTCACATGTTCCAGGCGCAAAGCCCGGCCTCTTTGAGCTGCCTGCAGGGAAGAACCTGGTAAGTTTGCTCTACGAAAACCATGGCCATGATAACTTCGGGACTAACATGGAACCCCCATGCGGCATCACCGCTGCCCGACTGAGTGGCAACGCGCCCGCAAATGTCCCTCTCTCCTTTGGCCGTCCTACTGGCGATGACAATCAATGGTGGAAACCCAATCTCAACGATACTCATTGGACATCCATTACTCCTGGTGAAACGGGCTCTTCCCCAACCAATGCTGTCCTGACTTGGTATCGCATGAATTTTTCGCTGCCTTCACCGCAAGCTGGTGTATGGGTGCCTTGGCGGCTGCACATCGCGGCCAGCGGAAACGGTTTTCTTTATCTCAACGGCCATCCCCTTGGGCGTTATTGGGATGTTGGCCCGCAGCATGACTATTTTCTGCCGGAATGCTGGCTCCATTTCGGAGACGGTCAGCCGAACAATATCACTTTAAACCTTCGTCCGACGAAAGATGGTGCGGCCCTGGCATCGGCCATCGTGGAACCTTATTCGGATTTTGCGGAGAAAAGATAAAACCCGGCGAAGCATGTCCTTTAAGCTATTCCCCAAACAACAAGGTGTGCAGCTCTTGCAACGCTCGCTCGCGCGCGGGCGGCTTGGCCACGCCTACTTGTTCTCCGGTGACCAGATTGAGGAACTCGAATCACTCGCCCGGACCCTGGCCAAAACACTGAATTGTCTGAATCCGATTAAAGAAAATGGCATGGCTGTGGATTGTTGCGACGATTGTACGAGTTGCCGCAAAATTGATGGTGATACTCATGCCGATATTCATTGGGCGCGCCCGGAATCCAAATCGCGCCAGATCACCATTGATCAAATGCGTGAACTGATGCATGAGATTCAACTCAAGCCCGGGGAAGCGCAATTTAAAGTGGCTATCATCGTCGGCGCTGATCGCCTCAACGTCCAGGCCGCCAACGCTTTTCTCAAAACCCTCGAAGAGCCGCCGCAAAAATCCATTTTGATTTTGCTTTCCACCGAGCCATCGCGCCTGCTGGAGACGATTATCTCCCGCTGCCTTCGCGTAAATTTTTCCGGTGATGGCCGCCGCGAATTGACTTCTGCCGATGCTGCCTGGCTGGAAAAATTCAGCGCTATGGCCGGCAGCCAAAAGACTCTGCTGGGCCGCTATTTGTTGGCCGATGTTATTTTGCAAAAGTTAAACGAAATTCGCAGTCAGGTGGATGAAACGTTGACTGCCCGGTCTCCTTTGCAGAAATACGACGACGTGGAAAAGGATTTGCGCGATAAATGGGAAGAAGAGCTGGCCGCGTCGGTGGAAGCGGAATATCGCCGCCGTCGCACCGATCTTCTGCTGCTCGTCCAATGCTGGTTGCGTGACGTCTGGCTGCACACGCTGGCCGCCGGGTCAGAGCTCCTGAATTTCCCGAAGATCTCCGGCGCCGAGGCCGTCGCCAGAAAAATCTCTCCGCCCCAGGCGCTCGAAAATCTGCAGGTGATGGAGGAAACGCAGCGCATTCTTCACACCAATGTCCAGGAAGCACTCGCCCTGGAGGTCGGTTTGCTGAAATTGCATTTTTGACCGTATACAGACAAACTGCGGGCAATGAAGTCCGGACCAAAGCTCGCCGCGAATGAAATCTATGCCCTCGCGTTCGGGCTGTTTCTCGGCCTCTGTATTATAAAGTTTGGCAATCCGGTTATCCTCGACCAAAAAATCGACGCACCGGCCTCTCTTTCCGAAGCCTGGCGCTTCGCATGGCCGACACATTGGGCCAATTGGATATTTTTCCCACTCGCCGCCATTGGGGCGCTTTTAACTGTTCCGACACTGGGCGCGCGGCAACCTCCTCATCTGCGCTGGCTCCTTATCCTGCCGCTCCTTTGGCTCGGCTGGCAAATGCTCTCCGCCACTCGCACCGTGGATAATGGCCTGACCGCCACGACGCTTTGGCAGTTTTGTGGCTGCGTGGCGTGCTATTTTATTGGCCTGTTCCTGTTCCGAAATCCCCGGGCGCTTCAGCTCTTACTTATTGGCATTTTGGCCGGGTTCACCCTCTGCCTGGTTCGGGCTGCTGACCAGCATTTTGAATTTCCTCGCACGCAAAAACTCTTGCTCGAGGGCCAAAATACCAACTGGGCGAACTTTCCGCCGGAAGCGATTCAGGAAATGAAACATGACCAAACCGTTATCACCACGAACGGCGTTGACATAGTAAATCCTGCGATCCTTGCCCGCTTTTCTAAAAATCGCGTCATGGGTACGTTGGTTTACCCCAATGCCCTGGCGGGAATCATTCTTCTATTGTTTCCCGCATCACTTGTTCTGGCATTCAATAGCACCAGGACCCTGCGTCCGATCGTGCGGGGAGCGACAATCGCCTTAACCTTGGCCCTCGGCCTGGCGGCATTTTTTTGGTCCGGCTCAAAGTTCGGCTGGCTGCTCGCCATGGCCGCTGGCGGGCTTTGCCTGTTCCGCCTCAACTGGTCAGTAAAATTAAAAATTGCCGCCCTTTTGCTCATTGCCATTTTAGGGCTGGGCGCCTTTGCTGTCCGTTTCCACAACTATTTTGCCAACGGCGCGACCAGTGCCACCGCCCGGCTAGATTATTGGCGCGCCGCGGTTCAAACCACGTATTCATATCCGCTGTTCGGGACCGGTCCCGGTACCTTCCAGCGGCCGTATTTCAAGTTGAAATCCCCGGATGCGGAAATGGCCCGCCTGACACATAACGATTACCTTGAACAATTTTCAGATTCCGGTATTTGCGGGGGAATTCTCTATCTGCTGTGGATCGTTGCCGCTCTTGTTCTCATTGGAAAAAACCTTTGGAAAACGGAGGATCCTGTTGTCTTCGCGCTTTTTCTGGGCGTTCTCGCATGGTTTGTCCAGGGAATTGGCGAATTTGGTCTCTATATTCCGGCTTTGGCCTGGACTGCGTTCGTCCTCTTAGGATCTCTTTTGGTGCAAAAAACAAATCCATTCGACAAAAAATCGCCTCCCGTTAAAATTCAAGCCCGATGAAGATCCTCTTCTTGAACGGCCCAAACCTGAATCTACTTGGCAAACGCGAGCCGGAGGTCTACGGCACCACCACGCTGGCCGACATCGAGAAACAGGTCCGCACCGCCGCCGAGACGTTCAAGGCTGAAATTGAATTCCGGCAGTCCAACCTTGAAGGGGAATTGGTGAACTGGATCCAGGAGGCTAAAGGCAAGTTTGATGTTATCGTCCTCAACGCTGCTGCTTACACTCATACCAGCATCGCACTCCGTGACGCCATCGCTGCAGTGGGGGTTCCGACCATCGAGATCCACCTTTCGAACGTCCATGCCCGGGAAGAGTTCCGGCATAAATCACTGATCGCCCCCGTCTGTTGTGGCCAAATTATCGGTTTTGGGCAAAAATCATACGTTTTAGCCGTGGAAGCTGCCGTTTACGTTAAAGAAGGCAAAAAGAAGGCTTAAGATGGCCTTTTTAGACCCGTTTTTTAGGGGTTAAAAAATTTGGAGATTGTCACTTGACGTTACGGTGACCTTTCGGTTACATTTGACTTCGGAATTTACAAGCGGCAGGCTTTCAAAAAAGGCGCTTGTTTTTGAGTTATTTAGGCCAATTCGGCTATTACTTTAACGAAAACGCACGTGGATTTAAAAGATATCAAGGCAATTATTGATTTGATGAAGAAGAACTCGATTACCGAGTTCGAATTGGAGCGCCAGGACTCTAAAATCCGGCTTAAGAGGGGGCTTAGTGGAGGTGCTTCCGTTGCCTCGGATGACCCCCTCCCCATCATTTCAATGCCCATGGCCGCTGTCCCCCAAAACGCCGTACCGCAGTCGGCAGCCACCCTACCGTCAGGCTCGACCACAGGCGAATTGGAAGTCAAGTCGCCCATGATCGGTACTTTCTACCGCGCACCATCCCCTGAAGCAGGTTCGTATGTCGAAGTGGGGAGTGAGGTCAATCCCGACACCGTCGTTTGTATTATCGAGGCAATGAAGGTGATGAATGAGATTAAGGCTGAAGTCAAAGGTGTTATCACCCAAATCCTCGTCGAAAACGCCAAACCGGTCGAGTTCGGGCAGCCGCTTTTCAAGGTAAGGCCGAATTAATTTCGCAAAACAATGTTCGAAAAAGTTCTGGTCGCCAACCGCGGCGAAATCGCCGTGCGAATTATCCGTGCCTGCAAGGAATTAAACATCCGAACCGTCGCTGTTTATTCCGAGGCCGACGCCAATTCCATGCACGTGCAACTGGCTGACGAGGCCATTTGCATCGGCAAAGCACCCGCTTCCGAAAGTTATCTCCGCATTGATCGTATCATCAGTGCTGCCGAGGTCACGGATGTGGATGCCATCCATCCGGGATACGGGTTCCTTTCCGAAAACGCCCACTTCGCCGAAGTCTGCGAAAGCTGCAACATCCGTTTTATCGGCCCCAGCCCGCGCGCTATGCAGGCTATGGCGGACAAAGCCGTCAGCCGTGTGCTGGCCAAAAAAGCCGGCGTAGCCACCCCACCGGGTTCCGAAGGTGTCGTCGAAAAGGAGCAGGACGCCCTGGTCATTGCCAAACGCATCGGTTACCCGGTCATTATTAAGGCCATTGCCGGTGGCGGAGGACGCGGAATGCGCGTTGCCCACAACGACATTTCCATGATCAAGGGATATCACACCGCCCGGACCGAAGCTGAAAAAGCCTTCGGCAATTCAGGCGTGTATATCGAAAAGTTCATCGAGAACCCGCATCACATTGAAATCCAGGTGCTCGGTGACCATAAAGGCCGCATCATTCATTTGGGAGAACGCGACTGCTCCATCCAGCGGCGCAACCAGAAGATCATCGAGGAAGCGCCTTCACCGTTGCTCGAAACCAAATTCCGCAAGTTGCGCGATAAAATCGGCAAGGCGGCAGTGAGGATTGCCGAGGCCGCGCATTACACCAATGCCGGCACGGTCGAGTTCATCGTGGACAATAACGGCAATTATTATTTCCTGGAAATGAACAAACGCATCCAGGTGGAACATCCCGTCACTGAGGAAGTCACGGGTATTGATTTGGTGCGTTACCAGATTTTGCTCGCGTCCGGCGAACCGCTGCAGCATTCCCAAAGCGATATCGAAATCAAGGGCCACGCCATCGAGTGCCGCATCAATGCCGAGGATCCTTTTGACGATTTTCGCCCCAGCCCCGGTCGCGTGGAGATGTACTACCAGCCCGGCGGGCGCGGCGTGCGCATGGACACGCATGCTTATGCCGGTTATACGATTCCTCCCAATTATGATTCCATGATTGGCAAGCTCATTGCCACGGGCAGAGACCGTCGCGAAGCGCTGGACCGCATGAACCGCGCGCTGTCCGAATTCATGATTACCGGCGTGAAGACTACGATTTCCTTCCAGCAGGCTATCATGCAGGACCCCAACTTCCGCCGCGGCGTTTATTCCACTGGTTTTATTGACCAACTGCTGGGCGGCGCTCGCCGCGAGTTAATCGAAGAAAAAACCTGAATTTACTGAATTGATAAATTCGGCGGTTTCTTCCAAATTGCCCGAGTGAAACTGGCGACTTTCTTCATCCTGGCCCTGCTGGCGGTCATCCCGGCCGGTTGCAAAAAAGCCGATACCGGGACTGCAACCGATACCAACGCGGTCGTGTATGAAGTTCCCACCCATCCGCAGCCCAAACTGCAAACGATTAAAATCTATCTCGGCCCGGAAACCATGGATGCCGAGGTGGCGCTCACGCAGGAGCAGGAAGAGACCGGCCTGATGTATCGCACGAACGTTGATGATAGCACGGCGATGCTGTTTGATTTGCACCAGCCGATGCGCGCATCGTTTTGGATGACCAATTGCCCCATATCCCTTTCGGCCGCTTACATCAATCCAGATGGTGTGATTGAGGAAATTCGTCATCTCGAAAAAAATGACAACGTCCCTGTCGTAGCCACCAACGACAACATCCTCTTCGTCCTGGAAGTGAACGACGGCTGGTTTACCCGGCACAATATCGGCACCGGCACGCTTATCAAGACCGAACGCGGCACGCTGCAACAGACCTTCGGGCAGTAAGCCACGCGTGGCCTCTGTCTATCCCTAAATCAAGGGATGATTCCAATTTTTGGCTTTAAACGGTTTTGAAACGGTTTGTTTTTTCGTCAGGAGGCCTTGATTTGGGTTAATTCACCTGCCCGGAATCAGAACCACGAAAGACACTAACGACACGAAATTGGGTTCATTTCGCCATTTTGCCTTTTTACTGGCCCGTCAATTCCTTCTCGCATGGTGCAACGGACCCCCCACCCCCGGGGGGTCTTGCTTAGGCTTGCATAGCCTTGCCTAGGGTTGCCTGGGCTTGCAGTCGTTTGCCATCTACTTAAACGAATTTAAATAATCTTTTTTTTCTAAAAAAACCTTTAAAAGGCTTTAGAAGCCTTAATGCCTATAAGGCTCTCATCCCCCTCTTCCGCCCATGTCAAAGAACAACTTGGCGCGCCGTATCCCAACCGGGAGAAGGCGGCCGCTCACCGCATCACACGGTTTGCCATCAACTATAAACCATCAACCATCAACCTTTAGCAACCGAAACTTGACTCCTAGTTGTTCACGCGAGAGCCACTGCCTGCAGAGGAAAAGCATTTTACTGATGCGGCAGTGATGAGAGGTTGAGAAACTTTTTTTGAATCACAGTGTTTGTTCCTCTAATAGCTTGAGCGGTGCACGGCCAATTCAAATGATGAAACTGCAAAGAGATTTTTAATATGCAAGAGCCAGCCAAATCAACCGCCGGATTTCAACCCGTGATGCATGAATTGGTCGAACGGCTCCTGGCGATAGCCAAACGGATCCTGGCCGGCAATCCCTTTTATTTGGCAAGCGCGGGCTTTTTGCTTCTCGGCATTAACCAATTGACGACGGATTCCAAATTGGTGGGCGCCGAACTTCCCATGTTGCGGTTTAATTTCTGCGCGCTCTTGTTGTATGAAATCATGCTGGTCGGTACCGCCATACTCCTGATCCGCCGCAAAATTTGGTATGACGCGATGTTATTGTTTGGCCTGACCAATCTTTTTGTAATCGTCCCTTTCAGCCTGATCAGCCGGGCGGTTTTCCTCAGTTCTCACCTCGCGTTGGCGATGAGTATTTGCGGCGCTTTACTGGCGGCAGCCAAGTTTTGGGCGTTCAAACGCTATGCCCCCGAGCTTAATTTGCCCGGGAGGTTGCTGGTTTTCGGGGCACTCTTGCTGCTGGTTAATGCTTCCGCTCCGCTGCTTTTCAAAAATATCGCATTTGACCAGGATCGGATTAATCAATGGCTTAACTTCATCTGGCAATTTCTCCTTCCGGCATTAGCCGGACTCGGAATATTTCTGCCGCGACCGGTTGAACGAGGCGATGCACCGGGAGAGAAAAAGTGGCTGCCTGTCGCAGTTTTTCTTGGCTGGGTAGTCGTGACCGCATGTCACATTGGCGGCATTGGGTATTCGAATAGTTATGTTTGGAATTATGCGTTACTGATGCCCACCCTGTGGGTCATGGCGTGGACGGCTTACGTTCGGATCGCCGATTTTTCCCGGGCAAACCGGTTGATTGAGGAAATCCTTTTATCGGTGCCCTTGTTGTTGCCCTTGCTGGCCATTGAATCCGGACGCATGTTGCTGCTTTTCGCATTGTTCAATCTCATCATTTACGGGTGGTTCTTTATTCGCAAAGACCGAAATTTCCCCGCACTGGCCCGATTACTGGGGGCCGTTACGATTCTTTGCGGAAGCCTGCCGATGGGATGGGTGGGCCACATTGTTCCCGGAATGGAGCGTTCGGAATGGGTGCTGTTTTCCATTTTTGTTTGTTTCTTTTGGTTGATTTTCCGGTCTCGCAATCCCCGCGTGGCAATTTTCGCTGCTTTGGCTCTCGCCGGCTTCAGCTCTTGTTTTGCCTCAAGTTTCTTTCATTACGCTGTCCAGGTGGCGTTCGTGTCATTGATGTTGCACAGCCTGCGTTGGGATGATCTGTCGCATAAAGGCGCAGCGACACTTCGTTTTCTTGCGGTGGTGGTGTGGTCCTCGACTTCGTGCGCATGGTTATTTGATGCAGTTCATCCGCAACTACTGCTCGTCGGCTGCACTGCGGGGGTATTTCTCGCTGTCTACCTGCTACAGGCGATGATATCCCGGCGTTGGCAGCACCGAATCCTCCCTGCCGGCGCACTATTCGTCTTGCTGTCAAAACCGGGTGTGATTCTCGGGAATTGGCTCAACCGTGAAACGCCGGGAATGCTTGCCGTGGTTGGTAGTTTCCTTTTATTTGCGCTGGGCAGCATTGCTGCATTCTCCAAACCAAAATGGTGGCGGCCCGCTTCAAAAGAAGTGGCATGTGATAAATGACCAGTTCCGGGATGCGCCACTTTCCTATGGATTTGGCGTATTTTTCTGAGATACTGCGTTTCCATGAATCCGGTACTCAAATTATTGCTGGAAGGCAGCCGGCTCGACACCGCGCAAATGGCCCAGGTGCTGAACCTGCCCGAAGCGGAAATTAACAAACAACTGGCTGCATTGAAGGCCCAGGGTGTTCTGCTGGGCTGGACGCCTATCCTGAATCTCTCGGATGAAGAGGCCGGGATGGTGCGCGCTGTCATCGAGGTGCGCATCACGCCGGAACGCGGCGGCGGCTTCAACCGCCTGGCCGAACGCATTTCCCGTTTTGATGAAGTGGAATCCTGCTATTTGATGTCCGGCAGCTACGATTTGCTCGTATTTGTGAATGGAAAAAGCCTGCAACGGGTCGCCGCGTTTGTCTCTGAAAAATTGTCCACTATCGAAGGTGTCCTGTCCACCGCCACGCATTTCATGCTGCGCGCGTATAAGGAGGAAGGGTTCCTGATCGAAGGCAAGAAAGAAGAAAATGAACGGCTCAAAGTGGCGCCGTAATCTGAGTACGTTGCTAATCGTGGTAGGGCCGCGCTGCGTCGCGGCCGTTTGGCACGGTGGAGCAAAAACCTGAAAAAATCAATGGACCAATCCCGTTATATCGCTAAGCATGTCGCCGGACTGCCCAAATCCGGCATCCGCGATTTCTTTGACATCGTCGCCCGGATGAAGGACGCCATTTCCCTGGGCGTGGGTGAACCGGATTTCGATACGCCCTGGCACATTCGCGAGGCGGGCATCTATGCGCTGGAAAAGGGCAAGACACATTACACGTCTAACCTGGGCCTGATCGAGCTGCGCCGGGCCATCAACAAATATGTGGAGAAACATTTCTCGGTCGCGTACGCGCCCGAAAATGAAATTCTCATCACGGTGGGCGTGAGCGAAGCCCTCGACCTCGCGTGCCGCGCGCTCATCAATCCGGGCGATAAGGTGATGTATCATCAGCCGTGTTACGTTAGCTATCATCCCAGTGTGGCCCTGGCCCACGGTGTCGCCGTGCCGGTGCCGACGTTTGCCCGCGACAATTTTGCGCTCACCGTGGACGCCTTGCGCGCCGCGTGGCAGCCCGGCTGTAAAATCCTGATGCTGAACCTGCCGTGCAATCCCACCGGCGGCACCTGCGACCGCGCCCAGGTGGAAGCCATCGCGAAATTCGCCGTGGAAAAAGATTTAATCGTCCTGAGCGATGAAATTTATTCTGAACTCACCTTTGAAGGGGAGCATACCAGCATCGCCGGCCTGCCGGGCATGCGCGAGCGCACCATTTTCCTGCACGGATTCTCCAAGGCCTTTGCCATGACCGGCTGGCGCATCGGCTATGCCTGCGGGCCCGCGCCGTTGATCGAGGCCATGATGAAGGTGCACCAATACTCGATGCTGTGTGCGTCCATTATCAGCCAGGAAGCGGCCATCGAGGCCCTGTTGCGTGGCGAAGAAGCCATGAAAAAGATGCGCGGGCAGTATCATCGCCGGCGCGATTTCATCGTGCGCCGCTTCAACGAGATTGGTTTGAAATGCCACCTGCCGCGCGGCTCGTTTTACGCGTTCCCGGACGTGTCCGTCACCGGGGTGAACGAGCGCGACTTTGCCATCGGGGTGTTGGAAGCCGAAAAAGTCGCCATCGTGCCCGGCTCCGCCTTCGGCGAGAACGGCAAAGGCTTTTGCCGGGCCTGCTTTGCCACCAGCTACGAGCAACTCATTGAAGCCGCCAAAAGGATCGAGCGCCACGTGCAAAATTTGGCGGCGAAGAGGTAAGTGGGGGATTACAATTCCCTCAACGCCGCGGCAATCGGCAGGTGAGCGGCGCGCCACGCGGGAAAGATCCCGCCAACCAGGCCAATCACCAGCGCCCAGATGATGCCGTTGATCAGCAGCTCGGCAGTGACCTTGAAAGCGAACGTCACCGCGCTGAAGCTCTGGAAATTCATCGTCGAAGTATGGAAATTATTGAAGGCGAGATACGCGAGCGCGCCGCCAATCAATCCGCCTACCAGCGCGATCATCAAGGATTCCAGCATCAGTGAGACAATGACGGCGCTGCGACCGAAACCGAGCGCGCGGAGCGTGGCGATTTCCCGTGTGCGCGAGGCCACTGCACTATACATGGTGTTCAGCGCGCCAAAAATCGCGCCAATCGCCATCAAAACTGCGATGGTATAACCCAACACCGTGATGAGCAGGGTGAGCCTTGAGGATTGCTGGGCATAATAATCTGTCTGCCGGATGACCTGCACGCTCACCTGCGGGTTGGACGTGAGCGAATCTTTGAACTGCTGGAACGTCGAAGGCGAAGTCAGCCGCACGGAGACCGATTGAAAAGAATCGCCGCGGTTAAAAGCAGGCTGCAGGACTTTTGCGTCGGTCCAGATTTCAGATTCCGCGATGCCGCCATTGGCGGTAAACACCCCCACCACCGGCCACTGGTAACGTCCCACTTTGATGGTCGAGCCGACGTCCAGCCCGGCAAATTCCTGGACTGCGCCCTGGCCGACGATGACTTCGTCCTTGCCCCACTCAAACATCCGGCCCCTGATGATGTTTAAATTATCGCGCACCTGGAACGCGGCAGGTTCTACGCCGCGCAAGGGCACATTGGCATCCGTGCCGGTCGTGCGTTTGGGCAGATTAATGATGACGTATAATTCGGCGGAGGCGAGCGGGCCGTTGGTGGTGCGCGCGATGCCCGGGGCATCGGCGATGACACGCGTCTCATCCCGCCCGAAGCCGCTGACCATTTCGCTATCGGCACCGCTGCGCAAAACAATGGCGCCGTCCGGTGCGCCGGACGCGCTCATCGCCTGCCGGAAACCGGCTGAGATGGAGAGCACCCCCACGAGCACAGCCACCACGCCGGCGATGCCGATGATCGTGGCCGCTACCGCGCCGCGCCGTTGCGGCAGGCTGAGCAGCCCGAACTTCGTGATCGAAGTGATTTGCGAAATCCAATTAACAGGTCCGGCCATAAAAAATTACATTCGTCTTAAGGCATCAGCGACCCGCAGGCGCATGGCCTGGATCGCGGGAAAAATTCCGGTTACCAATCCCAGCGCAATGCAAAAGCCCAGCCCAATGAACAACGCGCGCACGGGGAGGAAAAACAACGGCAGCAAACCGGAGAGCGGCTGGGCCAGAAGGGGAACGATGACGCATGCGAGCCCAAGGCCGATCACGCCGCCGAGGGTGGCGAGCAGGCAGGATTCCGCGAGCACGAGCACGACGACTTGCATATTGGTGAAGCCGATGGCTTTAAGCACGCCGAGCTCGCCCGTCCGTTCACGCACGGCCTGGGCCATGGTGTTGCCCGTTACGAGCAGGATGGTGAAGAACACCGTGCCCAGGATGCCGGAGACGATGAGGACGATGTTGCCAATTTGCCGGGCCCAGCCCTGGATGAACGCGCCTTCCGGTTCCGTCTTGGTTTCATTGGGCGAATTTTCAAACTCCGCATCCACGGCTTTGGCCACCTCGGCGGCCTGGGACGGGTCCTTGATGCGGATGGTGTACCAGCCGACTTGTCCTTTGCCATACTGCCGCGCTTCGTCGAAATAATCGTACCGGAAGAAAAGCGGCGTGGTGTCAGTGCCTTTATCCTTGCCGTCGTAGATGCCGACGATGTCAAAGGTCCAGGTGGCATTGTCATCCGGTTGCCTCCAGATGGTAGAGCGGATGGGAACCTTGTCCCCGATTTTCCAGCCAAAACGTTCGGCGCTGCGCCGTCCCACAATCGCGCCGGTGCGCGTTTCGAGCCAGGCTTTTTCCTGATCCGGCGGCAGGAGGATTTCGGGATGGATCTTCAGGAACTTCTCCGGCTCGACGGGATTTTGCATGAAGAAATTTTTCGGGTCCTGGTAAATGCCGCCGAACCAGGTCTGGTGCGTGGAGAAATCCACGCCCGGAATGCGGTCCATGCGCGCCTCGTAACTCTGCGGGAGCAGGTTGATGATGGAAACTTTATCACGGACAATGAGGCGGTCGGCCCCCGCCAGCGCCACGCCGCCCACCAGCGCCTGCTGGATGGCCGCAAGCAGGCCGAAGAGCATGAACGCGATGACGATAGACAGCAGCGTCAACGACGTGCGCGTCTTCTTGCGTTTCAAATTGCACCAGATGAGGTGGAGAAATTTCATTTCATCGGTTCGTTGCTCAATTGGCCTTTGTTGAGATACACCGTGCGCGACGCGCGCGCCGAGGCATGCGGGTCATGCGTGACCATGATGATGGTCTTGCCATGGTCGCGGTTCAGCGTTTGCAACAAATCCAAAATTTCGTCGCCGGCTTTGCGGTCCAAATCGCCAGTCGGCTCGTCGCACAGGAGCAGGGTGGGGTCGGTAACGATGGCGCGGGCAATGCCGACACGTTGCTGTTCGCCGCCGGAGAGCGTGCGCGGATAATGTTTCAGGCGATGCGACAACCCGACCGCAGCCAGCGCCGCTTCCACGTGCTTTTTCCGGTCTGCGTGCGAAAGGTGCGTGAGCAGCAAGGGTAATTCGACATTCCGTTCCGCCGTGAGCACGGGCATCAGGTTATAAAGCTGGAAAACGAACCCGATATGCCGCGCCCGCCATGCGGCCATGGCGTTGTCGGACAATTGGTTTACCTGTTCGCCGCCGACAGTCACAGTGCCATTGGTGGGATGATCAAGACCGCCGATTAAATTCAGCAGCGTGCTCTTGCCCGAGCCGGATGGGCCCATGAGCGCAAGAAATTCGCCGGAAGGGACCTGCAGATTCAGGCCGGTCAGGACGTGGATGTCCTCCGAGCCGCGATGAAAAATTTTGTCCACGCCCTCGACTTTTACCAGGGCGCCGTTGGTTGATGGTTTTTCGCTCATGGATTTTCCTCTTTCACGGCCATGCCGTCTTTCAAATTCGCCGGGGCGTTTACGATAACTTTTTCACCACCAGAAACCCCCGCATCGATAACCGAATCATCATTTTGCGTGTCAGTGACTGTGACCGCGCGGCGTTCGGCACGGCCGTCAGTGACGACAAAGATAATATCATGGCCATCCTGTTCCTGCACGGCAGTTTTTGGCACCAG
>DATJXK010000109.1:0-26994 GCA_035500235.1 Pseudomonadales bacterium
CAACGTCCCGAACGGTTCATGATCATGCAGGATCCTTCCTGCGAAGGCAAAATGACCTTGCTCGCAATAAAAAGGATCATCCAGGTGGACAATGCCTTCATTGAGCGCACCGGAAACCACGACGATTTTGAACGTGGAACCCGGCTCCATTACATCGGTAATACAGCGGTCACGCGTATCCGGAGAAATAGTATTGGGCTGGTTCGGATCATAATTGGGCAGCGTAGCCATGGCCAAAATCTCACCGGTAGAAGGACGGATAACGATGCCCGTAATGCTGCGCGGCGTGTGCTCTTTCAATGCTTTCGCCAGGGATGTTTCAAGAATATTTTGGATAACAGAATCGATCGTTAATACAACGTTCAAACCATCGCGAGGGTGGACATCTTCATCACGCAGGGCAACCAGTTCGTGCTGTGCACGGTCGGTGTCTGTAACGCGCCAGCCGGCCACGCCGCTCAGACGGGAATTGAGCGCCAGTTCAATTCCATCACGCCCGATAATTTGTGAAAAATTATGATCGTCCGCTTTGATGTCCTGGACGCTGGAAAATCCCAGCACCTGGGCAGCGAGCGCGCCGTTGGGATAAACGCGCATTTCATCCGGTTCGGCAAAAATCGCCGACGAACGCAGATTATTGAAAAATTGGCGGTCAGCCTTGGACAAGGTTTTCTCATCCATGCCAAAATTTAAATGGCTCATGGTGTCCTGGATCTTTTGCCAGGTTTCATCCGGAATATTTCTCTGGAGACGGACGTAATGAAGATTGTTGGTCATCCATTGACCTTTGGCATCCTTTGAGATGTGAACAAAAAGCTTCGGGTACAAATCAGCTTCTGACATCTGCAACAATGGTGCGAGGGCATTGGCAACGACCATCTGTTGATTGCCAATAAGCGACGGGTCAGCGCAAATGGTTTTTACCGGAACACTGGAAGCCAGAATATTGCCATGCGTATCGAGAATATCGCCCCGACGTGGCGACTGCCAGAATTCGCGCTGAGTGTTGTCCTGCGCGAGACGGGCCAGTTCGTCGTGCCGCAACACCTGCAAATCCACCAACCGATAGCCAAGGCCCGCGAATGCCGCTGATACAAAAAGAAGCAGCAGCAAAGCGCGTTTCAATTGCAATCGATTAATCATTTAAATCCTATTTGGCCAGCCGCCTGCGGCGATCGGTTCCTCACCACCGACGGCGTCACAGACGGCGGCCAAAAAATTTTACTGGGTCAGCGGCAGGTTATCCTGTCGTCCGGCGAACTGGCGCGGTTGATTATTCTGCGCCCCCGAAACCGGATCGGGCAGCCGGCAGACCTGGCCCGGTTGTGCCGGCACCAGGCCAAGATTCAATTGCCGCGCACGCTGGTCGAGCATGACCGGCGACCGCAAAATCGCGAGCTGATCGGTCAGCTTCTGGTTCTGGCTCCGCAACTGTGAGAGGCGTATCTCCCGCGCGCGGATTTGCCGGCCCAGTTCATAAATCTGGCTCTTTTGCCAAACGTAGCCGACCGCCGAACCGGCAATCAAAAAGCACAAAAAGAATGCCTTAAGCGCCGGACCAAACCGGATATGCGCCGACTGGCTATTTCGATTTTTCGGCATCTCAATCTTTTCGTTTTCCGCGAATTTTCGCGGCTCAAATCTTTTCCAAAACGCGCAACTGCGCGCTGCGGCTGCGCGGATTCTCTTTCAATTCCACCTCGCCCGGCATGATCGCCTTCCGACTAACCCATTTCATTTCCGGCGCTCGCGGGCTGCGCAACTCAGGTACATCCACTTCGCCGCTAAACGTATAGTCCCGCGATTTTTCACGGCCAAACTCTTTCACCACGCGGTCTTCCAGCGAATGAAACGTGATGACCGCCAGGCGGCCGCCGGGCTTCAAAATTTTGCCGGCCGCTTCCAACCCACTTTTCAAAGAACCCATTTCATCGTTTACAGCGATCCGCAACGCTTGAAAAACCTTCGTAGCCGGGTGCGTCTTTTTCCCGCCTCTTGGCGAAATACGCTCAATCAAACCGGCCAGTTGCGTCGTTGTTTCAAACTTCCTCTGCGCGCGGTCATGGGTGATTGCCCTGGCAAACCTCCGTGACTCGCGTTCTCCACCAAACTCCCAAAAAATCTTCGCCAGCTCTTCCACACCGGCGCTGTTCACCAGGTCTGCCGCCGTTAATGCCTGGCGGCTGTCCATGCGCATGTCGAGCGGCCCTTCGTTTTGAAAACTGAACCCGCGCCCAGCCAGGTCCAACTGGGGCGAACTCACTCCCAAATCCAAAATCACACCGTCACAACTCGCCGCCGGTATCCATGAGGCCATTTCTGAATAATTCCCCCGGCGGATCTCAAACCGTCCGGCGAATTTTTCGAGCCGCTTTCCGGCAGCCTCAACCGCGGCGCCATCGCGATCGCACCCAAACAGCCATCCAGTCGGTGAACTCGCGGCCAAAATTCTTTCCGCGTGCCCTCCACCGCCAATCGTGCCGTCGACGAAACAGCCGCGTGGTGTCGGTTTCAGCGCGTCCAGCGCCTCCTCCGTCATCACTGTCTTGTGAATGAACTCTGACACTGCTCATATTATGTTGCTTCGACACCGAAGAGTCGCTCTCCCAGAGCTTCCCATGACTTTTTCACCGGCTTATTCTCCGGCGGCGTCGAACGGGATTTTATGGGGACGACCTCGACGTCTACGTCGGTCAAGTCGTTATGCACCACCCTCACACTATCGAGCGAAAGTTCCGCTTGCGTCTCCGTAGGCTTGCCCGCACCTTCCGGATTCGGCTGCCCCACGGTTTTGGGCGCAACCGCCTTAAAAATTGATTTAGGACTAAGCTTGCCCGCCCAGCCGCCTTTCTTTTCGGAACCTGAAGAAACAGCCTGAATTTGCTGCGTCTTAGGAGCGACCGTTTTAACAGGCGCAGCCACCGGAGCTTCTGGCGGCGCAAGGCGCGTCGGGCGCGCCACAGCTTGCTCTAAGGGCAAAACCGCCGAAGGCACGGACACTTCTTCCACAGCGGCCGGAGAATCAACATGGCTGGCGGTTTCCGCGACGGGCTGCGCAGCCTGCGCCTGGAACGGGTTTTTCGGCGATACAAATTTCGGCAGATAAATCTGCTTGCTGGAGCGGTAGGAAATGTCCATATGCCCCTTCATAATGCTCGTGCCGGCGGCCAATAGTTTTCCAAGTTTCATAGTTACTCCATTAGTTTGAAGGCCTCGGATGCCAATGCGGCGTCGGCGGCCTGCACTTTTTCATAACGGTCCAAATTCCAAATTTCAAAACGGTCAAGCAAACCCACGAGCATGACTTCATCCTTCAGCCCGGCCTCCCGCGCCATATCGTCCGGCAGGCAAATCCGTCCGCTCTTATCCACGCTCGCTTGCGCTGAACCACTGCCGATGATGCGTTTCAACACGACCTTGCGCGGATCGCTGTTGGGCATCTCATCAATGGATTGCATCAGCCTGGCCATTTGTGTGGGGGGCAAGACACGCACGCATGCACCGGCTTTCTCAGTGGGCCAAAGGACGAGCGTGAGCTCCACATCGGCCTCCTGGGGCAGCCATTTCGCCGGGATTTGAACACGCCGTTTCGGGTCCACGCCATGGCGAAAGCGTGAATTGTAATACATCGGCGGCTCATTTTTAACGTCGGTCATCTTATTCACAGAAAAATGCAAAACGCATTTTTCCCCACAACGACCCACTTTTACCCATTTTGCCCCACGCGTCAATAAAATTTTGTATTTTCTTTTTCACATTATTAAGAAGTTATTCACAATCCGTTCGCATCGTAAAAACACCTAAAAGTTTCACTTTTTCAGCGTCATTGCTTGAAACAAGAAATGCCAATGACGAAACTTCGGCCATGCGAACTGCTGACTTCCATTTTGATTTGCCACCCGGGCTCATCGCTCAGCACCCTTCGCCGGAACGGGGCGAGTCACGATTGCTAGTATTGCATCGAAAAGAAAATCGCCTTGAGCACAAACGCTTTCCCGATTTGTTAAATTTTTTAAAGCCAGGTGATGTGCTTGTTTTGAATGATTCACGCGTGATTCCCGCGCGATTGCACGGCACCAACGCTAAAACCGGCGGGAAATTTGAAATGCTTTTGCTCGAAGAACTTGCGCCGAATGATTGGTGGATGATGGTCCGCCCTGGTAAAAACGCGCGCATCGGAACGGAGATTCTATTACAAGATCCTAAGGCAGTTGCACGGGAAGCACCGCTTTCAGCCATTGTCGTGGAAAAGAATTCCGAAGGACATTGCAGAATGCAGTTTAAAGGAACTGGCGATATCAAAGGCCTGCTTGAAGAAATCGGAGAAGTTCCGCTGCCACCATATATTACACGAAGCAATTCAGGTGTTCTTCTGGGAGACAAAATGCGCTATCAAACGGTCTTCGCGCGCAACGATGGCTCAGTAGCTGCGCCCACGGCGGGCCTTCATTTTACCGATGACATCCTGGACAAAATTCGCGCGCTCGGCGTAAAAATTTGTTTCGTCACATTACACGTAGGACCGGGAACATTTTCACCAGTCAAAGCGGAAAACCTTTCGGAACACACGATGCACGAAGAATGGTTCACACTCTGTGCAGAAACCGTCCGCACTGTAAATGACGCAAAAAAATCTGGCGTACGGGTGATTGCCGCCGGCACGACCAGCGTTCGCGTGCTGGAAGCTGCAGCCGCACAGAACGCAGGAAAACTCAATGTTTATGCGGGCAAAACAAACATTTTCATTTTCCCACCGTATCGTTTTCAAATCGTGGACGCCTTGCTGACAAATTTTCATCTCCCCTGCTCCACGCTGCTAATGCTGGTCTCGGCATTTGCCGCGCCGGAAGAAATCCGTGGCCGCGAAATGATTTTGCCCGCCTATGCCGAAGCTATTCGCGAACGATATCGTTTCTTTAGTTACGGGGATGCCATGTTGATTTTGTGAAGAAAAAAACAAACATTAAAAATTCAAAGTTGCCGTTTGTATTTTCAAATTTTGCGATAACAGCGGATGGAAAAATTGCTTTCGCAAATGGCGAGTTTGCCCCTTTTGGCAGCAAACGTGATCACGTGCACATGATGGAATTACGGGCGACGGCCGATGCGGTGATGGCCGGTGCGCGAACGGTGGGAGCGCCCGGCGTTACCATGAGTCCTGGCGGCAGAAAATTTCAACGGCTGCGGGTGAGTCGCGGCCTGGCAGAATATAATTTGAGAGTTATCGTCACAGGTAACGGTTCAATGAATACGCGCGCGGAAATTTTCAAACACTGTTTCTCGCCCATCATCGTGCTGGCATCAGGACTGATTTCTGACAAAAAGTTTCGCGAACTGCAAAGCGTTGCCGACGAGGTAAAAGTTTTTGGGAACAAAGAAATTGATTTACGTGCCGCTTTGCGCTGGCTGAGGGAAAAATGGAAAGTAAAACGGCTGTTATGTGAAGGCGGCGGCGGCCTTCATGGCACGATGATTCGTGCCGGGCTGGTGGACGAATTACATTTGACTATTTGCCCAGTAATTTTCGGAGGGCGCAGGGCGCCGACAATTGCCGAAGGAGGGAATCTTATAAAGCTTGCAGATGCGGCGCGATTCAAGTTCACATCAGCAAAACGCGAAAGGGACGAACTATACGTCGTTCTAAAGGCCACGAAAAACGCTCAAAGTTGACAACTTATTCACAGGGACCCCTCCCGATTCGTCACGGATTTGTAACAAAAAACCCTTCTTTTATGCGTGGTTTAGGTATCAAAATCCCACTTCAATTAAATTTCCTAAACGAAACATTATCTTCACGGGGGCGTAACATGCCCCATGCATGGTGTGGGCGCCATGAGGACGAATTTATTCAGCGAACTTGCGACGGGTGGAAAGCTGCATTTGTTTTCTATCTATACTGATTTGGGCGACTACAAGCGCATCAAATGGACAGTTAACGCCATCTCCAAATTGGCCGGGCACCGCTGGCAATGTTCCGCTGAAATGTGGAAACTGGACTCGCTCATGGCCAACAAACCCATGAGGAAAATGCTCGCCAGCGATGGCGAGAAAGCGGATGTGCTCATTGTCGTGGTGGGTTCATTGGAACAACGCCGGCTCGACCTCATCGAATGGCTCGACTCTTTGATGCCACTGGATTCGAACCGTTTCGGGCTGCTCATTGGCCTGTTAGGCGATGAGGATAACAAGGCGCAGGAACTGGATTGGACGGCCAAACAGCTCATCCGTTGCGCCCATCGGACCAATCGGAAATTCATCTGGCACTGGATGGGGAATCATGACCTGGATGATACCGACTGGCTGACGGAGAGCGTGGAAATGTTGGTGAGCGGCAAGCAAACCGTTCTGGGGCAACCCATGTTGCCGGAAGCAGTCAATGCCATGCCGGTTTCGAGCATTGCCAGGGCGAATGCCGCCTAAAGGTTCGCTTTTTGATTGCCAACTCTTCTGAAAGCGGTTCAATTTTCTAAATGAAAATTTGCTGGCTGTTCCTGGCCCTGCTCACGACTACCCTCAATCTCCCTGCTGATGACACCAAAAGTTCCGCGCCGATGAAAATTAGCACGTGGGAGGCCACCAATTATTTCAGCAAAGAAATGATTGTGACCGGCAAGGTGGCACAGGTGAGCGTTCGTCCGTCGGTTGTTTTTCTGAACATGGACAAGCCGTATCCGGACTCGCCTTTTACCCTGGTTATTTTTCCGGCCGAGACGAACCAGTTCGGCAATATTAAGGCATTGCGCGGGGCATCCGTGGAAGTAACCGGCCTCATCACTAATTACCATGATCGCGCGGAGATAGTCCTGAAAGACGCAAGCCAGTTAAAGGTGACCAGTCCGGCGCCGGCGAAAGCTCATTCGACCGAGCATTAAGCCGTTATTTTCCCGCCCGGACCCGTTCTTTTTTATCCTCCAGTTCGGCCTGAAGCTTTTTGCGATCGGTGGCGAGCTGGTCGCGCAACAATTCCTCCTGCCGAAAATCACCGGCAACCTTCGCGATTTCTGTGTTCAAGGCGATCTCGCGCTCGGCAATTTTCGCGGCATACCTGGAATCGAGTTCCGCGAGTTCCTTTTTCTGGACGTCGGAGAGCTTGGCTGTAGGCGCAGTTTTGTTTAAGCGCTCCATGGCGAGTTCGTAGGCAGTTTTCATTTTTAAAGTTATTTTGCGCCGCCCGGCTGGTCCGGCTTCTTTTTCCACGGCTGGCTGGGAAATTTCATCGGCTGCGGCGCGGGCCTGGCCATTGGTAATTCCGATGCCGGATCGGGTTTAGCCCCTTCTTTGCTTTTTTTGGCGTCTTCGCGCCAGGATTCCACCTTAGCCTGGAAGCCATGATACTCGGCTTTGGCGCGGTCACCAGATTTCATGTAAAACAAAGAAAGGTTCGTATGCACCAGTTGTTCCCGCGGACGCATTTTTTCCGCTTTATGACCTTCGGCAATCGCCGAAACAAAATCGCCGTTGCGATAATAGGCCATGCCGAGGGCGAGCTGGGCGTCGAAATGCTCCGGTTCCTGCGCCAGGACAGCTTTCAATTTGCCGATGGCGCTCTCAAATTCGCCGCGGCTGAAATCGAACATGGCATCGTCGTATTGTTCTGTCGTCATGGCACTATGCAATCATCCAACGCTACGCAGAATATAGCGCCTGCGCAAGGGCCGGATGACCCGGGGGGACCCCTTCCGTAGCCTTCCGTAGGCTTCCGGACTTCGTCCGCGTTGAAATGTTGAAGTGTTAAAACGTTGAAACGGAAGCCCCCGGGGGGGCTTGCATAGGGTTGCATAGCCTTGCCTAGGGTTGCCTGGGCTTGCGACGCCTTAGAGTCTTTTACGCGAATTTCGCGCCACGTGAAACGTGGTAAAAATTAACGCGAACAGATTGACAGAAGCAAACGAAGGCAACGAAGCTGATGCCGACGTGAAGCGTGGTAGACCTCCAGGGCTTTCAATTAGGCTTGTTACGCAAATCGCTTTAAAGACAGGCGAGACGCCTGTCCCACTATATGTCAAAGAACGTCAGGCCACCATAGCGGTGGCGACGGTCATTTTAGCACGTCCTTGACGATAACGTGAGGGAAACTTGACTCCGAGTTGTTCACGCCAATCGGTATTAATAAAATGCGACATTGTCCGTTGCCGGTAAGAAATTAATGGCATCAGGGTTTAACCGGCACAGCAATCTTCCATAAAACTTCGGCAAGCAAACGGATGCGAACACCCCCAAATTCCGGCTTAAATGAGCGCGCATTTACGACTTTTATCTATGAATATTATTGATTACCGGCTTATTCGCTCACTCTTTGCCTCGGTGTTTCTGTCAGCAGGGCTGTTTGCAGTGGCGGCAAAAGCGCATGATGTGTGGATTGAAGATACTCCTGACAACCACCTGGTCATTCGCTTCGGCGAATTCGGCGATGAGCTGGAAACCTCGCCCGGCTATCTGGACAGCCTGACCCAGCCACAAGCATGGACAAAAAAAATCGGGGCGGATCCGGCTGCCTTTGAAGTCCAGAAGCAGACCAATTCCTTTTTGTTGGCCGGGGCAGCCATCACCAATATGGCGGCGGCGGAAACAGCCTTTGAAGTGTTGAGTGCCACGAACAAGCCTTCCCGCCTTCCCCTGTTCTATGCCCGTTGGCAGCCCGCCGGCGCGGGCGCGGGCACACCCATGCTGACGTTCGACCTGGTGCCCCAGGAAAAGCTGGGCGACATTCGCGTTTATTTCCGGGGCAAACCACTTGCGGACGAAACGGTTTCGGCATACGGCCCGGCTAATTTTACAAAAGAATTGAAAACTGACGCCAATGGGTTTGTGCACTTCGATTTGAGCGCACCCGGTTTCTATTTATTTACCTGCAACCACTATCGGGAGGATCGCTTCGGTTATTCCGGGGGACGCCCTTATGATTTGGTAAGCCATAATGCCTCGCTGACGCTGCGCGTCGCTGATACCAACAAGCCTTAATGGGTTATGTCGCCGCAAAACCGGCTGCGCCGGCCGTTCACAAAGGCGGAAAATCATTTTGGCCAGGGAATTTCTGCTGGCCGGTTGCGCATTGGCGATGATGACGCGACGCAGGTTTTATTGGAAGGCGACTGGCCGGAACTGGTGCGCAGCCTGGGCCAATTGGGCGAGGTCGTGGCGACAACAAATAACCCAGCCGTATCGCTAAGCCAAACTGGAATCTATCCTCATTTCCGAACCTGTCCCTGCAAAAATCCGGCTTGCAGCCTGAACCGCGGGCTGGTGTTTGATTTTTCCGCATGGCAGGAGGTCTGGGCCGCACGGCGCAAGGCGGATGACGGCATCTGGCGCACGTTGACCATTGCCGACAGCGCCTCCGCCAGCCATCAGATCTTGTTTCCCGCCGAAGCCGGGGATGAACGATTCACCCAATTGATTTCCAAATTCGTTCCGGCAAAACCCGCCAGCTACGCTGCCTCGCCTCGATTTTTACGGTCTTCAATGAACCATCGCCCGCAGGCATCGCTGACGCAGCCCGAACGCTTCCGCCAGCGCAAGCGGGAATTTATTGAAAGCAAACGGAGCGGTGCGCGAGCAATTCATCCCGAAAGCATGCCTGAAATCTGGCGCAATATTCTGGCGGAACGGCTTCACATCAGCACCGTCGCCGTCACCGCGCCGGTCGTCCACCCGGCGCTATGGCAGCCAGTTTCGCTGTCTGAGACGTCCGGCATATTGGCCGTGGCGTCCCGAAATACATTCTTTCGCTGCCAACTGGCGGAAATCTCCGAGATATGGGCCGTGCCCCATTCACGCGAGGCGGAAACACTGCTAACCCTGGAAGTTTATGACGCGCAGGACAGCCTGTTTTTTGCCCTGGCGGGGGCTCCGGAAGAGAAAGTGTTTTGGCACGAATTACTCCAGTGGCTGCCCACTGCTTGAAAAGGCAATCCACCGCAAACTTTTCGCAATCTTCGGAGAGCCTGCGCAAAGTCCCGTAAATCTTGGGCAATTGTTGGGAAGCGGCTCAAATCAAATTCGCGTTTAATACGCATGTCCAGCAACCACGCTGGCATAAAAAAGAAAAAATGAAAAACTCGATATTGAACTCAACTTCTTGCGCCCTGCTGCTGACTTTGGCCGGGGCCTGCGCCGCCCAGGCCCAAACTAAAGCAGACCTCACAGATTTTTATACGCCGTCCTATCGCGGGCAGGCGGGAACGGCATCGGCGCTTTGGGATGATACTTCTCCCAATTCTAACAGCGCCTTCTCAGTCCCCTATGGCGGACCCAACACAGCCAACTATGTCGCGCCCGGCGGTGTTTCTTTAGCAAACGCCTCTGTCACCCAAACAACGCAAGGGGCATTCATCATACCCGACAATATTGATCCGTCCGGCTCGGGGGATATTTACAGTTTTTCCAGCGCCAACACTTTTGTTTTAAATTACACTGGTGCGTTTGCCCTGGGCAATGTCCTCTTCCAGACGGAAACCACCGGCAGCGAATTGGATCATTCTTCGGTGCAGTTGAGCTATACGCTGGCAGGCGGGGGGCTGGGAACATTGTCAGCCACTCCGGTTACCTTGTATTATGACACCGGCTCGTTTGGCGGTTTTCCCAACACAGAAGTGGTCACGGCCTGGTCATGGAATCTCCCGACTGACCAGGACATCACGAGTTTTTCCATCAACTTCAATGCGGCCGGTCCAAGTGATGCGCTGGAACGCACGATGCTGGATGTAGCCGATTTTAACGCCCAACCGGTGCCGGAACCGGGTTCGCTGGCATTGTGCGGCCTTGGTGGCCTTGGGCTCCTGCTCCGGAACCGTTTCCGCCGTTTGTCCAGCTAATCGTCCATGCGATTTTCCACGCTCCACTTTTTTGTCATCTGCGCCCTGTTTTGGCAGGGCGCAGTTTCGACTGAAGCACAGCCATTCAGTTTGCAATCGGCGCCCGCGAACGTGGCACGCTGGATGTATCCTTTCAATGAGTCTCCCGCGAACCGCCCCAATGCGAGCGCTTTTGCCGCTTTTGGAAACGTCCCCAATTTTGATACGCGCGATGGACAATTTCTTTTGGGTTGGAACACTTCCAATAGCATTCCCATCGGCCAGGGAGCGAGAAACTATCTCATCAGCTACGTACGGGTCACATTGACTATCAGCTCGGAAGGCGACCAGTACGCGTATGACAACCGGCAACACGATTATCGGACTTATTTTTTGAGCAGCAGTTCGAATTATCTGGCGAACACAAATGTCAGCGCCCCTATCGAGTTGTATGGCGTGGGATTTCGCGGAGGCTTTACGAATACCAGTGGAGTTTTTGTGCCTTATGCCGCGACCAATTTTCCCCAGAACGGCCCTTTTGCCGCCAATGCCCGAGGGGGCGATTATACGAATCGGGTGGCTTACGCCGCATGCTATAGCACCAACGGCGTTTTAGTGGATGTCTCCGACAACGTGGGCGATAACGGCACGAATGAAATTGCCAATCCCTTTGAGGTAAGTCCCTTTGCCATCGGCTGCAATACCAATTTCATCGTGGGCCAGCTTATGCCTACGGAGAGCCAAATCACCTGCGACTTAAATTTAAATGATCCTTTGATTTATGGATACGTCCAGCAGGGTTTGAACCAGGGCACCTTAAGATTCATGGCGAGTTCACTGGTGAATGCTGATTATCTCCTGGGCGGTTTGCCGAACTGGCCGGACTTCTACACGGTTTTTGACCAATTCATCAGCACGAATGACTTTCCCAGGATCGACATGGGAGTGACCATCGTTCGCACCAACCTCGATAGTGATGCCGATGGGTTGCCGGATGATTGGGAGCAATTTTATTTTGGCCGGCTCGGCCTCGGCGCGGCCAACAGTTCGGATGGCGATGACATCAGCAATCTTGCAAAATATATTGGCGGAATTAACCCGACCAATCCCGCAACGGATTTTCGCCTGTTATCGATTCAAAACCAATCGGGCTCGCCGGTGATCCGCTTCACTATCGCTCCCAGCCGCCAATATTCGGTGCAATGGTCCGATGATTTGCAGCACTGGTCCACAGCCACGAACCCGACGCTGCTTTATTTGTCTGACTGGCTGACGAAGTCGGGCCCCCATCAGGCACCCGATGCGGCCATCTATGCCGAATGGCATGACACCAATGCGCCCGCCGGGCAGCGCTTCTATCGGGTTAATGTGCAATAAAGCCCACCGCAATTTGCCGCAAAGAATTGGCAACCCAGCGGAAGCGCGCTCAACGGGCTTCTGTCATTTTAACGCTGCGATGGTGGTACGACATTCAGCTTTGTGTATCCAGCGGCGTAAATTTGGATTTACCCTGCTGGAGTTGCTGGTCGTCATTGCGATGATTGCCATACTCGCGGCGCTTTTGCTTCCGGTATTGGCCCGCAGCATCGACCAGGCGCACAAGACGGAGGAGATTTCCGCCGGGCGCCAGCTCATGCTGGGCGTCCAAATGTACTCCCAGGATTTTAACGACGCCGTCTTCATCGGGTATGCTTCGGCCCAAAACGTGGGGCCGCCTGTGCTGGATAATTTCAAGCTGCCGGTGCAGGCGCCTGCGAATTACCGCTATCCGTGGCGCCTGGTGCCCTATATGTCAGGCTCGATGGCGTTGATTTATTCCGGTGTCAACCGCGTGTTCTACCAGCAAATGCAATCCAGTGATGCGCCTGATGCTACGGACCGCTTTAACTATGATTACGGAACCAGCCTTTGTCCTTCTTTGGGCATCAATTCCTGTTTCATCGGCGGGGATGCTGACTATGCCACGGCCGCGCAGGCGAACGCGCAATTTGGCCCGCAAACGGTGTTAAGCAAAATGAATGGGGCGATTCATCCGAGCGACCTGATGGTTTTTATGTCAGCCCGTGGTTCACCTTCGGGAAGCAGTTTTGCCGCAGGAACTTCTTTTTCCCAGGTCAGCGTGGAACAGGGATGGTTTCGGGTCCTGCCGCCGTGGTTCCAGACCCGTCAATGGGCGAGCGACTATTCGCAGGCAGCGACACCTGATGAATGGGGGCAAGTCGCCCCGCGCTTCAACAACCACGCCATTGCCGCAATGCTGGATGGGCACACCGAAGAATTTAACCTGCAACAAATGCAGGACATGCGCCATTGGTGCAACCGGGCCACGTCGGGAAATTGGACTTTGGGGCAGCAGTGATTTATGGCATCCCGAAAAAGCACCACCGGGAATGTCCCGCCCTTTGGAGAGGCCGCAGCATGGCAGGCCGTCGGCCAGGGCTGGCGCCAAATCTTTGGCAGTTTCCAAAACCTTGGCTTCAGTTTTGAATGGCATGATTTTTGGTTGAATGAAGGATTGGACTGGTCGCGCAGCTTTCATCCCGGCGGCATTGAAATTTGCCTGAACCTCGCCGGCCATGGGGCGGTGACTGATGGAAATACGAAAGCCGAATTTACCCCGCTGACGGCGGGCTTTTACCGTTCAGGCGTTCCGGCGCTGGCCGCAACCCGCCAGGCGAAAGAGCAACATCAATTCATCACGGTCGAATTTGCGCCGGAATTTTTGCACCAGCATTTGGCGTTGGAGAAAAATGGTTTGCATCCGGTGGTTCGCGAAGTGGTAGATGGTTTGGGCAATGATTCCAGGGTCGCTCCCGCGCAACGGCTGACGAATGCCCAGCGGGAAATGATTATGCGCCTGCGGCGGCCTCCGGTCTCCGCATCCGCGCAGGCATTATGGTACCAGGTGCGCGCCCTGGATTTGGTCGTGGAATTCCTTTTTCAACCTCCCGAAGGGCAGGAGTTCTTTTGCACGCGCCAGCAGCGCATCCTGCGCGAACGGATGGAAAAAGTCATGGCCATCCTGCGCGAAAATCTGGTGGAGCCACCTTCTTTGGAGGAATTGGCCCGGCGAGTCAACAGCAGCCCGTTTTATTTGAGCCGCATGTTTAAGCAGGAAGCGGGCATGACCATTACCCAATTTTTGAGGCAAGCCCGGATGGAGCGAGCCGCGGAATTATTGCGCACCGGGCGCTGCAACGTCACCGAAGCAGCCATGGCCGTCGGCTACAGCAGCCTCGGCCACTTTAGTACGACCTTCCAACAGACGTTTGGCTGTTGTCCCGGCCTTTATCCGCTGGCCACGCCCACACAGAAATCCCTGAAACATCACGACGACGAAAAAAAAGTTGCTGGAATTGAAAATTAAAATTTTACATGAAATCAATCATCAACCAAACCATTCCCCTTCTCATTACCGTTGTGCTCATCCTGACCGGTTGTTCCACCACAAAAACGCAAAGCAATACCGAATCGCATCCGGCGGCAAATAACGCGATGTATTTTCCCCCGCTGCCTGAAGGTATCACCAGCTTTGGCGCCGCCGTGGATGACGGCTATCTGTACATTTTCGGCGGTTACACCGGTAAACGACATGACTATTGCATTGAAAAAGTTCGCGGCACTTTTTATCGGATTAAATTGGACAACGATGGGCAGGGCCAGAGTTGGGAGGCATTACCCGGAAGCGAGCCGGCCCAGGGAACGGCGATTGTGGCCCACGGTCACTACATCTATCGCATTGGCGGTATGGCGGCGAAAAATCATGAAGGACAACCGCAAGACCTCGTCTCACAGGACATATTCGAGCGTTACGATATCCAAAAGAAGGTTTGGGAACAGCTGAACCCGCTGCCGGAAGGGCGTTCCACCCACGATGCTGTCATCGTTGGTGATAAACTTTACGTTGGCGGCGGTTGGGATTTGAATGGCGATCCGTTTAAGGATGATAATTCGGCCAAGTGGCACGATACGCTGCTCGTGGCCGATTTAAGCCAGGACAACCCTCAGTGGCAAAGTATACCACAACCTTTCAAACGGCGCGCCCTGGCCATGGCTGTGGCAGGTTCAAAAATTTATTTCATCGGGGGAATGGATTCCGACAATGAGCCGAGCCGGGCTGTGGATGTTTACGACACCACCACGGGCACCTGGAGCAAGGGACCGGATTTGCCGCATTCGATGATGGATGGTTTCGGGTTTGCAGCCGTTGGCGCGGACAACTCCATTTATGCCTCTGGTTTTTCTGGCGAACTTCTTCGCCTTTCAGCAGATGGATCCCGTTGGGAAGTCATTGCAAAATTAAAAGAGCCTCGTTTCTTTCACAGGCTCATCTTGCTGGATGAGAAACATCTGATCGCTGTTGGCGGCGAGGGAAAGCAGGGAAAATTGCAGGACATAGAGGTCTTGTCCATTTCGCCATAGTGGAAAATAGCGGAACATAACATTCGCCGGTTCTATAACATCGGATAAACATCCGGCATACGGGTTTTGATGTGCTGGAATTTCGTTGCCCGATTTGGCCTTTGGCCTATCCTGCGGCTCAACCACCATGGAAAGGAACTAATATGTTCATACACAGAATATTTGCCTTCGTTCTATTCACTAGCCTGACAACTGTCGGGCTTGCCGCGCGGGCGCAATCTGATAAAACCCCTGCCATGACCTCAACCGCTATGGAATGGAATTCGATCGAAGTTAAAACGAATGCGAACGGTTGCAGCCGGCAATTTTTCGCAGGCCCCACCACCACGCTCGATGTGCTGGAATGCCATGCCACTACTTTAAATCCAGGCGCGACCAACCACGCGATACTCGAGCGTCCGAACGATGAAGTTATTATTATCAAAGAGGGCACTATCGAGGCCTTCGAGGGCGGCAAATGGGTGCGCGTCGGGCCCGGCTCCGTCATTTTCAACGCGGCCAACACGCCGCAATCGATGCGGAACGTGGGCGATGGCCCGGCCACGTATCACGTCGTCATGATGCGCCCGGCAACACTCAAACAACCTACAACGAAACCTTAGTCTATGCCCATCCAGCTACTTCGCCTCAGCGTGCTCGCTTTCACCCTAATGTTTCCTGTCGGTCATTCTTCTGCACAAGAGGTGACCGTCGTGCCGAATGAAGCCTCCAACCGCGTGGATGTGTTCGTGGATGGCCAGCCGTTCACTTCCTATATCTGGCCGGACACGTTAAAGAAGCCGGTGCTGTTTCCGCTGCGCACAGCCGAAGGCACTGTCATCACACGCGGATGGCCAATGGAACCGCGGCCGGGCGAGCGGACGGACCATCCGCATCACGTCGGCTTTTGGTTCAATTACGAAAACGTAAATGGAGTGGATTTCTGGAATGATTCAACGGCGCTGCCGGCGGCGCAGCAGGCGAAGATGGGCCGCATCGAACATCGGCGCATCGTCAAAACCAGCAACGGCGCAGACGGCGAACTCGAAGTGGAAGCGGACTGGATCATGCCCGACCAAAAGCCGATTTTGAATGAGGACACGACTTTTATTTTTCGTACAGCTACCGGTATTCGGATTGTGGATCGAATTACCACACTCACCGCCCTCGATAAGCCGGTGGTGTTCAAGGATTCCAAGGACGGCCTGATTGGCCTGCGCGTGCGGCGTGAGCTGGAACAACCTGAGACCGATGCCGTTACCTACACAGACGCCAGCGGTCGCCCAACCACAGTAAAAGCCATGAGCACGAACGGCGTCACGGGACTATACCGCAGCAGCGAGGGCCTTACCGGTGACGCAGTTTGGGGCACACGCGGACGCTGGACGATGTTGACGGGCAAGGTAAATCAGGAGGATATCACGCTAGTCCTCTTTGACTTTCCGCAAAATCCGGGGTTTCCTACCTATTGGCATGCGCGCGGCTATGGTTTGTTTGCCGCCAATCCGCTCGGCCAGTCCGTTTTCAGCAAGGGGAAGGAGCAGTTGAATTTCACCATCCGGCCCAGATTTTCCGCTACATTCTTTTATCGCCTGGTGATTATGGATGGCAAAGCCACGCCGGAACGGGTGGAAAATATGTACCGCCAGTGGGTGGAAAGCATAGGTAGTTTGTGATTGAGATGGCCGCACCTTTAGGAAGAAGTAAATTAAAATCATTTCGCGTATGAACAAAATCCCCCGCCGCCGGTTCATCCGCAATTCGCTGTTGGCCGCCGCCGCATTTAAGGCATGGCCGCTGGTTGCCCAGACTTCGACCAAGTCGCGTGTCATCGGCGCGAACGGGGACATCCGTTGCGCGGTCGTGGGCTTCAACGGCCGGGGCAAAAGTCACATCGAAGCTTTCAGCACCATGAAGGGCACACGACTGGTGGCGTTATGCGACGTGGACAGCGCCGTCCTGGGCACAGGGTTAAAGAAGGCGAATGACGCCGGACAAAACGTCGAAGGCTACACCGACGTCCGAAAGCTTTTGGAGAACAAGGACATTGATGTGGTTTCATTTGCCACGCCGCATCATTGGCACGCGCTCGGCGCCATCTGGGCGGCGCAGGCCGGCAAGGATGTGTATGTCGAGAAGCCGGCTTCACATGAGATTTGGGAGGGCCGTCAAATGGTGGCAGCGGCACGCAAATATAATTGCATCATGCAGGTGGGAACACAGTGCCGTTCCAGTGTGGGACTGCAGGAAGCGATCGCGTGGTTGCAGGCGGGGAATCTGGGGAAAATCATCCGCGCGCGCGGGCTGTGCTATAAACGCCGCGACAGCATTGGCAAAACCACCGGCCCGCAGCCAATCCCCGCGACGGTGGATTATGATTTATGGTGCGGGCCGGCGCCGCTGGATCCGCCGTACCGCAACAGCAAAAAGAACGGCACGATTCATTACGACTGGCATTGGTTCTGGGAATATGGCAACAGCGACCTCGGCAACCAGGGCATTCACCAGATGGATACCGCGCGCTGGGCGCTGGGCGAACCGGAAATTTCCCCGCGCGTCATCAGCCTCGGCGGACGGCTGGGGTACGAGGACGACGGCCAAACGCCGAATACGCAGATTGTTTTCCACGATTACAAGGCCGCGCCGCTGATCTTTGAAGTGCGCGGGCTGCCGAGCGCCAGTGGTTCGACGAAAATGGACGATTATCGCGGCGCGAGCATCGGCGTGGTGATTGATTGCGAAGGCGGGTTTATGGTGATTCCGAGCTACACCAAGGCAATCGCTTACAACCCGGATGGCAAGGAAATCAAGACATGGGACCAGGACGGTGACCATTTTGCAAATTTCATCCAGGCAGTCCGGAGCCGCAAACCTGCCGACCTGCATGCGGACATTGCGGAAGGACAAGTTTCTGCCGCACTCGTCCATACCGGCAACATTTCGTATCGCCTGGGCCAGAAACTATCGCCCCCGGAATTGCTCGACTCAGTGAAAGGGAACAGCGACCTGGCCGAGAGCCTGGGCCGGATGGAAGCTCATCTCGGCGCCAACCTGGTGGATTTATACCAAACTCCCGTGATGATGGGCGCGACTTTGAAGATGAATCCGAGAACGGAGCGTTTCACGAACAACCATGAGGCGAACCAGTTTCTCACGCACGAATATCGCAGCCCCTTTGTCGTGCCGGAAAAGGTCTGACCCTTTTTCAAACTTTCACCAAATCAACCGTTCGCCAGGGTTACAGTGCGGCAGGTTGACATACTTCCTTTCAATATTTTCTGGTGACAGGATGCTCAAATCCTGCTATGGTTCAGGACGTTAGCCCTAAATTCTTAAGGGGGAGGATAAAGCAACAGGCCGGTTTCCGGCGGAACAAATTATCATGAAGGGGTATTTGTGATGCGGAAAAGTCGTGTCCGGTAAATGTGCCGGGAATTCATGGCCCGGCGTGAACGAGAGATTGAATATGAGAGCACAAGAACTGACATCCAATCCACAAACGCGAACTCTCTGGTCCACTTTTGCCTGCGTCCTGGCCGGCATCGGATTGGCGACGGTGATTCGTTTTCCGATCCAGGCCACCCTGCATAATAACAGCCCGTTCATCCTGTATTTTCCGGTCGTGGTTATCGTCGCGATACTGTTTGGGTTCAGGTTTGGGCTGTTTGCAACCGCGCTGTCCGTTTTGCCGGCGGACTATTTCTGGATGTTTCCGGAGCGCACACTCTCGCTCGATGCCGGGCAGTTCATTCAAATCCTTGGTTTTTCATTTGCCGGCTTTTCCGTATCGTGGCTCAGTGAAGCGGGGCGAAAACAAAAACGATTGGAAGAACATTTACGGGCAACGCTGGCAGGTGTGGGTGATGCCATCGTCACGACGGATTGCCGGGGAAAAATCGTGTACCTGAATACCGCCGCGCAAATGCTGACAGAAATGGACGGCAGCAAGGCGGTGGGATATGCCCTCGGCGATGCGCTGAATCTTTTCGCGGAGAACGGCCGGGACTGTCTCAGCGGGGAATTTCAAGTAGCCGTGAACAACGACGAAATCGACGACCTGCCGACGCGCATCATTGTCACCAGCCGAAACGGCCGGCGTTATCCGGTGGAGCAAAAGACTTCCCGGATTGTGGATGCCAAAGGCCAAAGGCTCGGCACGGCCATTTTATTCCATCGTTTGGATCTAAAAACGGCTTCGCCGCGCAGCATCGCATAAACATCGGGCACATACCGAAGCAGCCTAATTAGCTTAATTAATTATCGCGTTTTTCCCTTCAAATTATTTTCGAAACACTCATCTTAAGTTGCTCATAATCAATTAAATACTTCAGGCATTAGCATTTGACACAGTGGTGGCACAGCACTAGTGTAAATTGGCAACTGTTAGAAGCACTTTTCGCAGGTTTTTCCAGTTGCTTTGTTCCGCATATAAATTTTTAATTAGATGTTCCATGAGTAATTCAACGACAGAAGTTCCGTCATCGGGTGAGCCGAAGATATCGAAAATCAACGAAGCGGTCATCCGCATCGCCGGCAATTCGCAGGACGGTATCCAGGCCATCGGCGGGTTCCTCGCCCGGCTCGCCGGCCGCAGCGAGCAGGAAGTCATGACGTTCATGACCATCCCCTCTACGATTTCGGGCGGTCCCTCGATTTTCCAGGTGCGCATCGGCAGCGGCGAAGTGCTGAGCTCCGGCGACGAAGCCGATGTGCTCCTCGCCTTCTACCAGCACAGTTACGAAGACCATATCGCCTCCGTGAAAAAACAGGGCATCGTGCTGTATGATTCAGACCATATCGTGCCCAAACCGGAATGGGAGAAGGAATATCATCACGTCGGCATCCCCATTTCGAGCCTCACGGTCGAGGCCATCGGCGGCACGGCCAAGGACAAGGGCAAAAATATTTATGCGCTCGGCCTCATCGCCAAGATGTTCGATTTGAACGTGCCCAAGTTGGAAAAACTCGTCGCCGAACGTTTCACCGGCAAAGACGAAAGCATCGTGAAAAATGCGCTCGCGGCATTTCATGCCGGCAATTCGCACTCGCTCGGGAACCTGCTTGAAACGTTTAAGTTCAAGGACAGCACGAGCAAAGGCGGGCACCAGGTGGTCATGAACGGCAACGAAGCATTGGGCTTCGGGCTGATTGCGGCGGGCGTGCGCTTCGGCGCGGGTTACCCCATTACGCCATGGTCCGACATCATGGAATTGCTTCGCCGCGAACTGCCGAAATACGGCGGCACGTTTGTGCAATGCGAAGATGAAATCGCATCCATCTCCATGGCCATCGGCGCGAGTTACGCGGGACGCGTGGCGGTGACGGGTTCCAGCGGCCCGGGAATTTCTTTAAAAACGGAAGCGCTCGGCTGGGCGGTCATGGCGGAAATGCCGCTGGTGATCGTGGACGTGCAACGCGGCGGGCCTTCGACAGGCATGCCGACGAATGTGGAACAGTCAGATTTGAACATCGCCTGTTTCGGCGGGCACGGGGATTCTCCGCGTGTGGTCGTGGCGCCGGCCAACGTGGAAGATTGTTTTTACACGGCGATTGAAGCGGTGAACATCGCCCGCAAATTTTCCGTGCCGGTGATTATTTTGACCGACCAGGGCATCGCGACGCGCATTGAGGCGTTCATGGAGCCAAACCTGGAAAAGGTTTGCCAGAATATTTCGCCGGACTTCACGCCGGTGGCGGACCATAAGCCTTATGATTTGTCCGTGCCGGATGGTGTCACGCGACACGTGGCGCCGGGCACGCGCATCCAAAGCGGCAAATACCCAATCGTCACCGGCCTGGAGCACGACGAACTGGGCCATCCGACGGGCTCGCCGAAGTTGCACACACAAATGACGGCTAAGCGCCGCAAGAAATTACAGACGCTGGCGGCGACGCTGCCGGGGCCGAAGATTTACGGGCCGCCGGAAGGAAATGTTTTGCTCGTGGGCTGGGGCTCGACCGAAGGCCCGATCAAAGAAGCGGTGGACCGCGCGCGGGCCGCCGGCGACAGTGTTTCTTCGATTCACATTCGCCATATCAATCCGCTGCCAAACGGCCTGGAAAATATTTTCTCCGGCTTCAACCACGTGCTGGTGGTGGAGATGAATGACGAAGGGCTTTACGGCTACGGCCAGCTCGGGCAATTGCTGCGCGCGCGTTATTGCGATCCCAAAATCCGCGGCATTAACAAGACCGACGGCCTGACGTGGAAGGTGAAGGAAATCCTCGAGCGCGCGAAAACGAACGTCTCGGACGGGCTGCGAAAAATGTAATTTTTGAAAACCATGAGTGAAACGATTGAAATTCCAAATCGTGCCGACGGAAACATTGCTTCCGTGGCCGCGCCCGCCCTGTCGGAAGAGCGCAAGGGGCTGACGAAAAAAGAAGTCGCTGCCGACCATCCGACGTGGTGCCCGGGCTGCGGCGATTTTTCCGTGCTCGCGTTGTACTTCAAACTGATTGAAAAGCGCAAAATGTGGCATGAGAAAATCACGACGGTGGCGGGCATCGGCTGCTCGAGCCGTTTCCCTTACTTCGTGCAGGCACACGGCGCGCATTATATCCATGGACGCGCCCTGCCCTTTGCGAGCGGCATTTCTCTGTCGCGCCCGGACCTGCATGTGTTTGTGTTCGGCGGCGACGGCGACGCCTTTTCCATCGGCGGCAATCATTTCAACCATACCGCGCGCAAGAACATCAAAATGACGTACGTGGTCATGGATAACTGGGTGTACGGTCTGACGAAAAAGCAAACGTCACCGACCTCACCGCTGGGCTTCAAGAGCAAGACAGACCAATGGGGCGCGGTGGACTATCCGATTAACCCGATGAAGCAGGCCATTGCTGCGGGCGCGACCTTCGTGGCGCGCACGACGCACACGAACCCGAACCACGTTTTGCAAATGATGGAAGCGGCGATGGACCATGACGGGTTTAGCTTCATTGAATGTCTGAGCGAATGCGTAGAGTTTTACGAAGGCGCGTTTGACGCGAGCAATCCGCGCAAAGGCGGCGTATTCACCGAAGTGCCCAAAGACCATGACGTGACGGACGAACTGGCCGCGTACAAGCTGTCCGGCGCGGAATTCCCGGGTCATTTCGGCATCTTTTACAAGGTCAATAAAGCGACCAAGAACGCCAAGGAAGCGGAGATCAACCAGGCCGCGATGGAGAAGGTCAAAGGACTGAAGGACTGGCAGATCCTGCAGAAGAATTTTGACCGGATGAAGTAAGGATTTTCGAAGCAAACGCCCCAGCTTATGCCGGGGCGTTTTTTTGTTTGAGCGTAAAATATGAAACCGAAATGGCTTATGCGTTTGGCTCAAATGGTACTGATTTTACTTGGTATTACTTTTCTTCTGCTTTCAATGGGAAAGATTACAATAAACCTTAGCTGGCCGTTTCCATGGTGGTTTAGCATTATATTTTTCGTTGCCGCAGGCATCTGTGGATTCTCTGCGATCAAGTTGAGTGATGAAGTAGAAAAACGACACGCCAGGGCTCACATGGCAGGCCGTATGGTTCTGAGTAATGTTGAGTTTGGAAAACAATTTTTCCCGACTGATCGCGCCGAAATTGCCACCAAGCTTCGAGAAATTCTTTCGCGTCATATTCCGATCGACCTGTCGCAAATGCAACCAGACGACCGTTTCGTGCAGGACCTACGGATGGATGCGCTAGATTCGATGTCCACCGTTGAATATGTAATTGAAATTGAAGAAGCATTTGGGATAAACATTCCGGACTCAGCGGCGGAAAAAATGATTACTTTCCAAAACGTAGTTGATTACGTTGCCGAGGCGGTAAAAGCTGAAACAAATCTATGAAATTAAAACCTATTTTTTGCATTGGGGGACTTTTAGGAATGTTGGCCGCGGGATGCAGTTCAGACGATTCCGCAAATCTACCCACCAGTTCTGAAAACCCGGTCCAGAAGATTGTCGCGGGCAGCGCGAATGTCCAGACCATCGCAAGCTATCAAGGCCCGGAACCGCTGGCGAAGCCCCGGGGAATTGTGATTGATGATTTTGTTGTTCCGCCTGACGCTGTGACGCCTGATTCCTCGGCAGCGGAACGAATCCACCAGCGGCACGAATTTTTGCTGGGGGTCATTGAAGGAAAATCCAAGTCACAATCGCCGGAGGAACAGGTGCAGGCCAGCTTTGGGGAAACGCTGGTTGATGAGCTTAAGAAAACATCGCTTTCCACCGAACGGTTTACAGGCACCAGCATTGCTTCTTTGCCGACGAATACATTGGTGATACAAGGGCAATTCACGACCATCAATGAGGGCAATCGATCGGCACGGATCATGATTGGTTTTGGCCGGGGCGCCAGTGACGTCCAGGCCCAGGTCGCGGTTTTGCTCACGACCAAAGGACAGCCCATCGTGCTGTCGCAATTCACGGTTGATTCGGCCAGCGGCGACAAGCCCGGGGCAGTCGCCGGCATGGGCGCCGCGGGTGTGCATGCGGCCACGACTGCCGCTACTGTCTCGGCAGGCTCAGCCGGACAAGGCAGCGCCACCGTGGTAGGCGATGCGGCGCGCATGGCCCGGGAAGTGGCGCGGCAGATCGAAAAAGTGATGACGGACCAGAAATGGATTACCACCCAACCGGAACCCGATTCGAAGTAGTTCATTTTCTCGCGGCCGGCTGTAATCGTAAAACCCATGGCGCACATCCACGAAAAAATCGATTTCACGGTGGCGATTTTTATCGTTCACGACGCAAAGATTTTGCTCATTCACCATCGTAAGCTGGATAAATGGCTGCCGCTGGGCGGGCATATCGAGCTGGAGGAAGACCCGGAACAGGCGGCGCTGCGCGAGGCGAAGGAGGAAAGCGGGCTGGACGTGGAATTGCTCGGCGAACGGCCACCTACGACGTCGCCCGGCACGCGTGCACTCATCGCGCCGCGCTTCCTGGACATCCATCGCATCAACGACACGCACGAGCACATCGGGATGATTTACTGGGCGCGTCCGAAAAATTCGGTTGCGATGAAACTGGCGGCGGAAGAGCATCACGACATTCGCTGGAGTTCAGCAGCGGATTTGGACACTTTGCGGCCAGCGATGTCCGACGCGGTGAAATGGTATTGCCGCAAGGCCATTGAGGAAATTTCCAGGCATCGCTAAACGGTTCGCCGTTAACTGTAAGATATGCGTTCAAAATGGGCAGATTTCCTGTTTACCCTGGCTGTTCGATTTATCGGAGGCGGGATACTGGGAACATTAGCCGGCTTTTTGATTTGCTTCCCCGGTCGCGGAGCCGGCAAAAACCAGATACTGATTTGGGTGACAGGCGATGAAAACCATCCTCACCGGCTGGTTTACTGGATTTTGGCATGGGCCATCGGCGGCGGCATTATCGGTATGTTCACGATTCCGTACTGGCAAAGGCCATGGTACAAGTACGAGCGAATGACGTTCGATAAACCAGACAAAAAAGACGATGCCGCCTGACCAATCGCTGGACTCACTGCCGGAAAAATTCTAGACTGCCTTAATGCCTTTCGGCATTGCGATGACCCCGCGCCAGATTATCAAGCTCTGCTGCTTTACGCTCGAAGGATTGAATTCCTTCGGGACGGTTTTCTATTTCAATTATCTCTACTTCCTGATGCGCGATGATTTCGGCTTCGGCAACAAGCGCAACCTCGCGCTGGCGTCGGCGCTAGGACTGATCTACGCCATCGCCGCGTGGCAAACAGGCAAATTCGCGCAACGGCGCGGTTATTTTGCGGCGTTAAACGTCGGGTTTAGTACGATGGCCATTTTCCTCGTCACCGGTTTGGTGCTGCATTTGTTTTTTAAATCCGCCATCGGCCAGGTCCTGGCCTCTCTCGGCGTAACGACGGGCATGTGTTTTATCTGGCCGACGCTGGAGGCCTTTGTCAGTGATGGCGAAACCGCTGAAGCCCTGCCGCGCATCGTAGGCATTTACAATGTAGTTTGGGCGGGAACGGCAGCGCTGGCGACGTTTACCGGCGGTATGTTCATTGAATTTTTCGGGTACGACGTCATGTTCATCCTGCCGCTGGCGATTGTGCTGGGCATGCTGGTGCTGGTGTTCTGGCTAAAACGCCATGCTGCGGAGGCGGCGCGAGAAATATCCACTGCCGCGCATGCGGACCACGCGCACGTGCCGCATCAACCGGCTTCGCCGCATGCAGCCACCTTCCTAAAAATGGCGTGGCTGGCCAATCCATTTGCGTACATCGCCATCCAAACGCTCATCGCCGTGATTCCGGGTATCGCGGCGAAGTTCCAAATGTCGCACATGCTCGTAGGATTCGTTTGCTGGCTTTGGTATTTCGTGCGGTTTGGGACATTCTTTGCGCTATGGCGTTGGGAAGGCTGGCATTACCGTTTCCGCTGGCTGGCGACAGCATTCGGCATTTTAGTTTTGTCGTTCGCAACGATTTTGATGTCGCCGAACCTTGCGGTACTGATTGGCGCGCAAATCTTTTTCGGCGCGGCGATTGGGCTGATTTATTATTCGTCGTTATTTTATTCCATGGACGCGAGCGATACGCGCGGTGAACACGGGGGCATCCATGAAGCGGCGATTGGCATGGGCAACTGCGTCGGCCCGGCGGTGGGCGCCCTCTCGTTGCAATTTCTGCCACACGCCAACAGTGGGGCAATAGCGGTGAGCCTGCTGCTCCTGTGCGGATTTGGAGGGTTGTTTGTAGTTAGGAGAACCGGGAAGTAGAAATCAAAAGTAAGGGATATGTTCATCCAGCCATTCGTAATCCTGGCTGATTCCTAGATTTACGGCACTCCACGGAGCGTTGGAAACGTACGTCTGTATAAGAACCGGATAAATCGTTTTGTTGACACCGGATTTTTCCAGCCAGGGGTGCATTTCTACATGGCCATCGGCAAAGGACATGCCACAGGCACCATCATGATAAGCGGCAGGCAAATCCCGCCATTTTTCCAGGCCTCGTGAATAACCTGCATTAAAAGCAAAGGTCCCGTCGTTAATGCTGTCGGCGTGTTCGTCGAGAAAGACATAGACCATCGCTGGACCAGGCTGTGCCAGGTCGCTCAATTTTTTAGCTATCAAATATTTACGGAAGTTGGCTCCTATACCTTCGATAATAGGAGTTCCCGTTAACATAATATTCATCGAGACACTGCGAACCCGCGATCCCGGGTTGGCTGTGCTTTGGTAATAATCCGCCGGACACTTAAAGGCAAACGCGCTGTTGTTGTACCCAGCAATAAGGGCATTCGCCGGATTAGTGAGGAGGGCGGTGTTAGTATTTTGCGAGGAGCTCGTCCAGTCCATTATGTCACTCACCCAACTATTGATATTCATGAGTTTATCTGAGTTGTCGGAGGCGTACATTTCCCAGGCCAGTGTTAACTGGCGTTTGCCGTCAAGGCATTGCACCACTTTGCTCTCAGGTTTTACCGAGGCGAACGCCGACGCCAGCACGCTCATTAGAATGGCCAGCACAGCAATGACAACCAGCAACTCCGTAAAAGTGAAACCACCGGCATCGCTTTTTTGAACTAAGAGGCGACTATTGGGTGTTAAATGCTTTCGCATAAAAATATTTTTAGTTACCAGAAATGACGCGATAGAAGCGATTGCTCACGGATGGATTCAAATCATACGCGGTTCCGATTCCGCCCATGACCGAAGCACTGCCATTTAGATTATGCCAGATGGGATCGTTCAAATCATCCTTGTACTGAAGCTGATAAAAGCCCCCGGGTTGTGCCGTCCAACTGAAGGCCGGAAGCGCACTGCCCATGGGCGTTTGAATCATTTGGAGGCCGGTG
>DATJXK010000110.1:0-5901 GCA_035500235.1 Pseudomonadales bacterium
GTGGGTCAGGCGTCTGCTCTGTAGTTTCCAGTTCTTTTTTGAACTGCGCACTAACCATAAACCTGGGAGCGACCCGGGCTGAAGGCCCGAGTGATGAAAGCCCGGGGCAAGGCTCGCGTAGCGGCCGCCGCCCTGGGTTAAATGCTGCCTTGAATAACTCAACCGAGCGGGCGTCCAATTCCATTATGCGGAGGATTGCCATTTTAGCTTTTCTGCTGGCGCTCGTTTCGCTGGAAGGCTGTGTCAGCCGGCCCGATTCACCGGCGCTTTTTGTCGGAATGTCCGCGGAGCGGCTCAAAGCCCGCTTCGGCGAGCCCATCCGGGTGGAACGCGCTCCCTCCGGCGGCGAAGACTGGTATTATTCCTTCACCTCATGGAGAAATGCGGACGTGGAAGCGAGCGGCTACACCGACGCAACTTCACATTCGGTCTCGGTTTCAGCGGTCATTTCCGACGATGGCAACACTCAGGAGCAGCCCGTCCACATATCTCCGGACGGCTACGTCATCGCGCCGCTGCCATCCGGCAAAATTGTCCCACGCTAGTGTTGTGTTAGGTAAGTAATATTCATAATTTTCTTGCTTCTTTTCGAGGATTTTGCCATGGTCGCTCATGCGAACTGGCCGTCCCACTTTACCGATTGTTCTCACTGCCGAGGAACGCCATCAACTGGAGGCGATTTGCCGCCGATCCAAAGCACCCCAAGCCGAAGCATTGCGAGCTCGGGTGATTCTGGCCTGCGCTGATGGCCTCAACAATGGCCAGGTCTGTAAGAAAACCGGTTTGTGCCCGCATACGGTGGGTCGCTTGCGCAAACGTTTTTATCAATCGCGTCTGGAAGGCATTTTCGACCTGCCACGTAGCGGTGCTCCCCGCCAGATCAGTGATGAGAAAATTGCCGAAGTAGTACGCCTCACTTTGGAGACCAAGCCCAAGCAAGCCACGCATTGGAGCACCCGGTCCATGGCCGCGCGCTGCGGCCTTTCCAATGAACGAGTCCATCGAATCTGGAGCACCTTTGGTTTGCAGCCTCACCGGGCAGAGACCTTCCAGCTTTCCACCGATCCCCTGTTTGTGGAGAAGGTCTGTGACGTCGTTGGGCTGTATATGAGCCCTCCGCAAAATGCCTTGGTTTTATGCGTGGATGAGAAGAGTCAGATTCAAGCCTTGGAGCGCAGTCAACCCATCTTTCCTTTGGCAGTTGACCGGCCGGAACGTTACACCAGCGATTATTTTCGCCATGGAACCATCTCCTTGTTTGCGGCTCTGGATGTCGCTTCGGGTGAAGTATACGCCCGCTGCCAAAAACGGCATCGGCAGAAAGAGTTTTTGCTGTTCCTGCAGCAATTGGAAGAGGCCACCCCAAAAAACTTGGAGATTCATGCGGTCCTGGATAATTACGCCGCCCACAAAACCCCGAAGGTGCGTCTGTGGATCGCCAAACATCCGCGGTGGCATCTGCACTTCATCCCAACGCATAGCAGTTGGCTTAACCAAGTGGAACGGTTCTTTGCCAAAATTACCGAGCAGAGGATCCGCCGGGATAGCTTTCGCAGCGTTCCCCAACTCCGCGATGCCATCCTCAATTATATCAAACATCACAACCAAAATCCCCAGCCGTTCAGGTGGACCGCCTCGGCGGAGGCGATTTTGCGCAAGGTTGAGAACTTCTGTAAATCACTTGCCTAACACCACACTAGCAACTAATGAATAACGACATAGCTGCCCCAAGAATCATCCGATTAAGCGCGCGTCTCGGCCTCACGTATTCGCACACCTGCTGGCATAGACGTCCGAAAGCGAAAAATTGTTACCCTTAAGCCTTCGTTGATTACGATTGGCACGTGAAGCTTGCTCCCGCGCAACTACGGAACAAGGACGGGTGAGCTCCGTCTAGTATTTGTGGAGCGTTTCTGCAATCTCCATATAACCGCGCAATGAACTCGGCTCAACGACGTATGAATTGGCTCCCAAGCCGTATGCTCGATCCACATCTTAGCCCAAATTCGATGAAGTCAATACGGTAACCGGCAGCGGTTTTAGCATCGGGTTCGTTTGCATCCAGCGCAGCACACTAAAGCCGTCCATCTTTGGCATTTTCAAATCGAGCAGCATCATGTGGGGATACGGTATCAAGTACCGCGTGATATCCTTCTCGCTTTAGTCTGTTAGGCTGAAATGTCAGCATTTCAGGGGTTTGGTGCGCATCCATGTTTTGCAAAAAATAACAAATTAAAGTCCAAAGAAAGATCGACTCCTCCTCACTCTGCGCACTACGAATCAGTTGATCAGACAGGTGGCGGATTTCGATACGTGTGGCGTGGTATACTCGCCGCTGCTTTCCAAACTCAGCGCGTAGTGTTGTCATATAAATTTCTTTTTTTGCAGGGTCACTCTTAGATATTCCTGCAGTTTCACGAATCAACTTCGCCTTGGTATTGCAACGACACCGGGAGGCAAAGAATTTGAGCAAACAAGCACTTGCTCAAAAAACAGGAGTTCATCAGACGTACATCGGACTGATTGAACGAGACATCAGCAACCCAAGTTTGGACAGGGCTAATGCGATTGCCGAGGCATTGGACATTCCACTCTCAAAATTGATCATTGAAGCCGAAACTGAGCGGCAACGCGGAGACTAAGCGAGGCCGGAGAATTCCTGTCAAAGTTAGAAAATTGAAAAAGCCGCACACAAAAAGATCCACATCCGGCGTGCGCGCCTTTGTTCGATTTTATGTCTGGCCTGTGCTTGTCAAGGTTGTCCGAATTGACGAACGCGCTTCGCGCGAGGTGTTGTTTGCGGCTCCACCATTGACAACCACAGTACAGACGGGGGGCTCGGCTCTTAGGGATTGCGCGCCGGGAATTCTTGCCGGAAGGAGTTTTCAAACGTTCGCCATCAGTAGGCCGGATCCAAGTAAAACGAGGCAAACCGTGTACTGAGAGGGTGCTGAGCCGTCTTCGGCTCTGCAGGGCTCCATGTTGCCTCAGGCTCCTTCGGCTTGAAATCTCCGGCTGACGTAATCCCAGTTTATGGTGTTAAACCACGCGCTGACGTAATCTGGCCGGCGATTTTGATATTTCAGGTAATAGGCGTGCTCCCAAACGTCCACACCCAGCAAGGGACGCCTGCCTTCGCTAATCGGAGAGTCTTGATTCGCGGAAGGCTCGATTTTCAATTCATTGTTGTCGAGGACCAGCCAAGCCCAACCGCTGCCGAATTGTCCCAAGGCGGCCTTCGTGAATTGATCCTTGAACGCACTGAAACTGCCGAACTTCCCGTCAATCGCCTTGGCCAATTCTCCCGACGGTTCACCACCGCCGTTCTTTTTCATCATTTGCCAGAACAGCGAATGGTTGAAATGGCCGCCGCCATTATTGCGGACGGCAGTACGCACTCTTTCAGGCACGGCGGGCAGGTCTTTCAATAATTGTTCAACTGATTTATTCCCGAGTTCGGGAATGTCCGCGACCGCCTTGTTCAAATTCGCCACATAGGCGGCGTGATGTTTGTCGTGGTGGATCTCCATGGTGCGCCCATCGATATAAGGTTCGAGCGCATCGTAGGCGTACGGCAGTGCGGGCAGCGTGAACGGACCGCCCTCGGTTTTCACGGCCGTAGCGGCTGGACTGCTCTGAGCTATTGTTTTGGGCATCACGGCTAATGCCGCCGTAGCGAGGGCGGCAGTTTTTATGGCTTGGCGTCGATTTATCATAACTTTCCTTGGTTGCATTGGTTTCTATACGGACAGTCCGCGCACTCACGTGGACTTTGACATTCTACGATTCTTCCTCAAGCTGGTTCACAGTCGCAATGATTCGCGGCTGCACTTTGCTCCAAGTGGTTCCCGGGCCTTCGGTTTCGAATATCGCGCGCAGTTTGGCGTGCTTGCCAATGACTACGAAAATCGTCGAATGGATGAACAAATCCGCGGCGTTGGCCTGGTCGGCAGCACTTATCGGCACAGCGCTCAGTTTCAAACTGCCACCGGCCAGGCCTGCGATTTCCTTCTTGGTGCCGGTCAAAAATGTCCAGCGATGAAAATCCGCGCCGAAGCGCTCGCCGTATTTTTTCAAAATTGCCGGCGTGTCGAAGCCCGGATCGGTGGTCAATGTCACCAATTTGGCCATGCTCTTCGCCGACAATGCCTCCTGCAACGATTTCATTTGCGCGGTCATGACCGGGCAAGGACCGGCACAGCGCGTGAAAATGATGTCCGCCACCCAGACGTGATTACTTAGCGTGGCTAGCGTAGTGATTTGTCCATCCTGATTGGTCAACGTGAAGTCGGCGACATTACCTAGTGCCGGCAGCGGCGGACGCATACTGACCAAGCGAATCAACGAGAACACCAAAATTAAACAGAGCAACGCGGCTGGCAGAATGATCGTCATCCAAAGCCGTTTTAATGAGTTCGATGAAGCATTTGTCATAAATATTCCCTTTATTTTTGAACCCGTTCCGCTGCAGCTTCAATCATAGCATCGGCAAGCTCCTGGGGAGTCCATTCATTGCCGTTGAACTGACGAAAGAGCCGCCCTTCCGGATCGATCACGATGGTTCGTAGATTGTGGGAAATGGAGGAACCCTGCTGCATGACCATCAGGCCAATGCGCGGAGCCCAACCGGCCAGTGTGTTTGTATCGGCGGTGGCGAACAGCCAGTGGCCAGCATTTTCGCCGCGATAAATTTTGGCAAACTCTTCCAGTGTTTCGGGCGTATCATGCGCGGGGTCGAAGGATACGGATAAAAATTCCCAGTTGCCTGGGGCATTGGTCCTGGACTGGATCAATTCCCGCGCTGCGGAAAAGTTCCGATTCATCAGCGGGCAATAATTGGGCAGAGGGCAACGCGTGAAAAAAAACGTGAGCGCCACGGCCTGCCCTCGGAAGTCGGAGAGGTGAATGTGCCGGCCGCTTTCTGAAATCAATTCGCCGTCTGGAACAGTATCTCCCGGTTTCAACTCGGAATCCTCGCCGACTTTCATGGGCATGGCGTCATCCATCACTTTTCCCTTTTGCCCCATGCGACGAATGTTTTCCACCCAGGCGTTCGTTTGATTGACCACGAGCGTGAAGGTGATTTTGTCACCGGGCGAGATCCCCTCCAATTCATTGGTGTTATGCACCGGAAAATCCATCGTCATTTCCATCATATAACCGGGAATGGCCTCGTGATGAATGGTGACTTGGCGATTATCGGGGGCGACTTTTTCGACAACGCCTTTCGCCGAATAGGAAGAGGTATTCGGGGCGTTGTTTGTGGGTGCGGCCAGAGCCAGATGGTTGCCCATCATGGTCAGCAGCCAAATCGTGACAACGCAGATAGGTACTCGAATCATTTCGGTTGGATTTTTCATTTTCATAAAATTCATTTGCGCAAGCGGGCAATCTCCGAAACAACCACGCTGGCCACATTCTGGTTCAAACCGTCGAAGTAGCCCTGGACCTGACCGTTTGTGTTCACGAGAGCGATGCGCTCGATGTGAGCAAAGTTTCCCGGCATGTATGCAAAAGCGCTGTTGGTATCAGCGGATAGAAAACTGTTTTGAATCAAAGAATAGACCTCTCGTTTGTTGCCGGTCAGAAACAGCCAGCGATTGGTGTCAGCGCCAAAACGTTTGCCGTATTTTGCCAGGACGGGAATCGTATCGTCTTCGGGATCCACGGTTAACGAAATCAATTTCACGTCTGCCTGGTTTGTTGTGAGGTGTTGGATTTCGGCCATCTGTTTGCTCACAGCTGGGCAGGTCAACGAGCAACTCGTGAACAGAAAACTGACCACCAGAAACTTTCCATTGAGGTCGGCCTGTGTGACCGCCTGTCCCGTCCGGTCGGTCAGCGAAAAATGGGTGAGCGCGCGCGGTTTGTCCGGCGTTATGACGAGAGGTTCTGAATCAG
>DATJXK010000111.1:0-10491 GCA_035500235.1 Pseudomonadales bacterium
TAAAATTTCCGCGCCATATAATGGAGCGCTTTCCAACGGCCGAAATAATCCACCGACGACCAGCTCTGCCCCGGCCAAATGTCATTGTATTGCCAGAAAACACAGCCCATGGATTTGGGCATGGTCTGCCGCCAATATTCCGCGCCGATTTTGATCCCGTATCCCTGCAAAATCTGGCTCAACCACAATGTCGTTTCAAAATCCCTAGGGGCATTGAAATAGTGATGGATCATATTGAGCATTTCCTGGTTGCCTTCAATATTGCCCACGCCGGAACGCTGGTGCCATTTCATCACGGGCGTCACGACGGAAGCACGATCCTGTTCATTCGTAAAAGAGCGAATGGTTTTTAATTCGGGAAACGATTGATAACCAAACTCGCTCATGAACCCCGTGAGCGTGCGATAGGCATCGAACGTTTTATCTCCGTGCCAGACATCCCAATAATGCGTATCCCCGCACTCCGGGCTGCCGGAAACGTAACTGGCCTGGGGAGCCCATTGCTGAATCTCGCCGCCAATTAAATCCTTAAACAACTTGTCGTAATCGGCAGTGCTCATGGTGTTGTCGCGCCATGCCTGGGCTTCGTTCAATAGGCTGATCTCATTATTACCGCACCAGACGGCGATGCAGGGATGATGCCGCAGCCGCCGGACATTATCGCGAATTTCCTGGCGCACATTATCCATGAAATCGGCGTCAAACGCGGGGTAAGCGGCGCAGGCAAATTTGCAATCCAGCCAGACGCATATCCCCATTTCGTCGCAAGCGTCAAACAAGGCATCATCCTCATAATAGCCGCCACCCCAAAAGCGCAGGGTGTTGATATTTACGGCCGCGGCATCGGCAACATAGCGCCGCAAAATTTCCGGCGTGATGCGGCTGGTAAATGAATCACAAGGAATCCAATTGGCGCCCTTGGAGAAAAAAGGAACACCGTTGACTTCAAAGTGCAACGGGCTGTCGCCTTGCGGCAAAACAATCTTCAATTCGCGCAAGCCGATGCGTTTCGAGATACTGTCAATGACGCTCCCCTGCCCGTCCATCAATTCCACATGGACTTCATAGAGTGGCTGTTTTCCCATTCCGGCAGGCCACCACAGTTTCGGATGTTTAATTTCCAACTGGCCGCTGCCATGGCCACTGGAAACCGGCATTGTTGTCTTGGCAATGGTTTTTCCTTCGTGAAGAACCGTGACGGCAGCCATGAATGTTTCCGGCATCGAGCCGGTTGTTTCTGCGTCCACTCCAATATTCAGCGTCGCCAGCCGGTCATGGTCCAGATGCTGTTCCACCAGCACATCGGTGATGCGGCCCTGGCTGAAGGTTTCCAGGCTAATGTTTTTCCAGATACCGCAACTGGCTAAATCCGGACCCCAATCCCAATCAAAACTGCACGGCTCCTTGCGCACCCAGGCACGCCCCTTCACCCATTGGTTCGGCGCGCTGGCTTCATGTTTCTTGATGTACGTGAGCGGTGATTCAAACAAAACTTCAATGACATTTTCACCAGGATGCAAAGCATCTTTGGCGTCGAACTCCCAAAGGCGAAACATATTGTTCGCGCGGCCAATTTCGATCCCGTTAATTTTGACCGATGCCACGGTATCAAGGCCTTCACAACGCAAGAGCACGCGGTCATTTTTTAAAACGTCGCCCGGCACATCAAACGTGCGTTGATAAATCCAATCCGCGGCAGTCACCCACTGGACAATTTTCTCATTGTCCCGGTAAAACGGATCGGGAATTTCCCCGGCGGCGAGCAAATCGGTATGGATGCACCCCGGCACCGTGGAGGGAATCCAGCTATTTTTTCCGGCCTGTGAAACCTGCCATTGGCCGTCCAGGTCCAAGCGGCGGGACGTTTGCCTCACCTGGCCTAAAGAAATTAATGGCTCCCAAACCGTTGCAGCGGCGGTGGCAGCGAGTGTCGTCTGCAGGAATCGCCGCCTGTTTACTTTGTTTAACATAATCCAGTCAATTCCAAATCAGGATCCGAGTTCTATCACGCAACCTTCCAGCCCCTGGGAGCAGGAAGGCATGATGCCATCGCGCATCAATTGTTCACCCGTAAAGGATTTGCCTTCGTATTCGATCGCCGCCCGGCCAGGCATAGGATTTAATTCATGAACCGTATATTGGCGGGCCGGATCCAATCCCTGCGGACGAACGACAGCGTTCGGGCCATCCTGCAACTGAAAGACGTAGACTACGGCACGGTCACGAACTTTCGATACAAAGTCAATGGCACCGCGGTAGTTATTATGAGGATCCTCAACCCGATATAAATCTCCCTGGGTTGTGATGCCACGGATCTGTTTGTAGGCAGCGATGGCCCCGGCGCAAATCGCTTTGTCCTGCGCAGATAATTTGGTCAGGTCGAGGTCCATGCCGAAACGCGCGCTCATCGCCACGCAACACGCGAAGTGCATCGGGCGATTGCCCCAATGAGTCACATGGCTGGCAATGGCCATCATGGGGAAAAAATAAGAGTAATCCCACTGCATCGGCACCCGCGCCACCGGATCCGTGTCATCGCTGGGCCAAAATTCGTGGAAATATTTCAAAGCGCCATAATCCGCTCGCCCGCCGCCGCCGGAACAAAGCATTAATTCAGTGTTCGGGAATGTCTTTGCCGTCTTGTCCATGAGAGCGTAAAGCGCCTCGACATAATCTATGTCCAAATCTGATTGCCGGTCTGCGGGCAGATAAGATGAACCCGGTTGCGTCAGGTAACGATTACAATCCCATTTTGCATAAGTGATGTTGGGGACATTGAGAATGCTTTGGATGGAGTTCCATTCGAATTCCTGCACCTGGGGGCGGGTCAAATCGAGGACCATTTGGTTCCGTTTGAGTTCCAGATCCCGTTTGGGTTCGGAGATGACCCAGTTTGGATGTTCATGAAACAGTTCGCTGTTGGGATTGACCATTTCCGGCTCCATCCAAATGCCGAAGCGTAATCCGTGCTGAACGGCAGCCGCGGCCAGCGGCGCGAGGCCATTCGGGAGCCGCGACCGGTTTGGCTGCCAGTCGCCCAAGCCGGCGTGATCGTTGACGCGCGGATATTTATTTCCAAACCAGCCATCGTCCAAAAGGAACAACTCTACGCCTAACTCTTTAGCTGGTGCGAAAAGGCCCACAATGCGATTAAAATCAAAATCAAACCCGGTCGCCTCCCAGTTATTCAGCAATACATCACGGGTTTCATGGCCGTTGCGAATCCCGAAATCGCGGGCCCAATCATGAAATTTACGGCTCATATCGCCAAGACCCTGGTCACTCCAAACCCAAATCATCGTGGGCGTGGTAAATGTTTCATTGGGTTTCAAATGGTAAGCGGTGGCAAACGGATTAATGCCGCACAATGCGCGAACCTGCTCCACATTATCGTCGAACGCGCATTGGAAACTGCCCGACCATGCGAGCGAGCCGGCGAGGACCTCGCCATTGGTTTCCGTTGCCCGGCCGTTTAAGGAGAGGATAAAGGAAGGATTCTGATATTGATCTGCGCGAACACCCAGCTTGGAATCCAGCACTTTAACGCCCGGCGTGATTTGTTCCGTAATGGGATACATCATCTCCTTGGCCCAATCGCCAAAGAAATGGGTGAGATAGACATTGGTCGAAAACAGCCAGGAGGCAGACGCCATGCGCTGCAATGTGACGACGCCTGATTCGTGATGCCGAATCTCCGTCCATTGCTCTACGACATCTTCGTCATCATGGGCACGGAGACAAAGCGTGACTTCGAAGGGGTAAGCAGGGTCGCGCAAATGGATGCGAGTCAATGCAATGCTCGGCGATTCGTTGGTCTGGGTCATGCCGTCGTAGAGAAGCGCAGTGGATGTGTTTCCATCCGCGTGAACGGCTTCCAACGCCGGTTCCCAAACGTATCCATTTCCGGCCTGGGGATAAAATTCCTGGTCACGAAGCAACTTTGAATCTTCCCCCGCTCCGATAGGAAATTGATAAAGCCGGCCATCATCACCAACCTGAAAATTCACGGCGAAGGTTTTGGTCTTTATACTAAACTTATCATAAGGCGGCAAAGCAGCCGGCGGAGCATCGCCATCTTTCATGATTATTTTTGCGTTCGCCCAATCAGCATGATCGTTGCTTTCGCCGTCGCCACCGTCCGTTGCCCGCAGTGTCAAAATGTTAACATCTTTTAGGCTTACATCCACCGGCATAGCGGAGTCCCCGCCTTTGAGAACGCCGCTGCGCCAAAGAATCTTCCCATCGCCTTCAACAATAAATTCAACACTGCCTTGATTGCCGGCGCTATCATCCACACCCACGTCCGCCGTAAAGCGTTCTGCCTGGCCGTCGAGTTTCACCCTGAACTTGCTTGTCGCGTGGGTGCCGACACCGTAATCAAATTTTTGCCCGTGAATGCTGAGAGGGCCATCGGAAATTTCCCGGTTGGCTTTGGCGACACTCCAACCAGTGGTCATCTGATTTAGGTCAAGCGACGAAAGCCAAACGGTCCCGGCAAATAAAGATGGCGAGAGAAACAACAATGTCAGTGTGAGGCAGGATTTGAATCGATTGGTCATGTGCTTATTTAATTAAGAAGAAGGCTGTCCGGCAGAACCAACGCGCAGGAGAAGCTGCCAGTGGACTGAACTGTGGGCGGCCACCGTCCCGCAACATTTTCTTTTCGAAGCGGTGGCGAGCGAATCATGGTCCGCGTTCGTTGGCTCAATCGCAAAATGATGGTAACCGTGCCAGCCGCCGCGCGTAATCCACAGGCCGAGAGAATTATTTTGAAACGAATCCCAAATAAATTCGAGGCGATCGCCAGTAACATCGTTTTTGATGGCCGCCCATCCCTCAGAAACCGGACGGGCGAATGCTTTAGCGCAGTTACTGGCGGGAATCGCCGATGCCACGGCATCCACCCAGGTTTCTCCGTTTAACAACTTGCGGGTGGAAAGGGGCAACTCCAGCTTGTCTTCCGCCGTTAGCCGCAACAGGGGATGAAAGGCCCAGATAAAATCCTCTTCTGCGGTTTCTAAATTGGTTAATCGGTAATCGATTCGGATTTCACACCCTTGCAATGCAATGGCCCTTTCAAAAACCAGGGGAGAGGATTTTAATTTAATGATCGTTTTCAGAACGCCCAGTTGCCAAGCTTCTTCATCCACTTCCCACGCATGGTTCCAAACTTCACCGTGATCAGGCAGTTCCCGCCCACGCCATGTGCAGGGCAAAATCGTTGGCAGACATTCATCCATCCCCACGAGCGGGCTGTCTGAAAAGGTGTCGTGGGGTTTATTTCGAAACAGTTCCAGATTGTCACGCGGGTGCCATAACCATTCGCGCCTGGTGCGAAGATCCTTTAACGAAATAATTTTCGCCCCCAATTCAGGCACGACCGATAACGCCACGGCATCACTCCGGAGGGTGTGCACTGCAAAACCCTGGAATTGCTGGATGATTAAAGAATTTGCGAGCGTTTTCATTCCTCTACCTTCCCTTCTGCTTCCCGGTTTCCTGCAACAGGTCTGATGCAGGCGCATGATTCGGATCGCGCCGCAGGACGATTCGCAGCAAAGCCTTCGCCTTCGTTGCCGCGCCTAAACCCAAGTGCGCCTGCGCCTGTAAGAACAATGCCGTTGTTTCCTGGCGATATTGCAAGTCGTCGGCAAACAGCAGCATGGTGGGCAAGGACGTGGCAAAATAATCAATCCTGGCTTTGGACTTCTGGAGCTTTTGCGAATAAGAAAGCAAATCACGGAACATTCTTTTTGCTTTGGCCCGTTCGCCCAGTTTCTCCAGGGACAAAGCGGAATAATAAGTCATTTCACTGAACGCGCGGACGCGCATTTCCTGGAAGTCTCCCCTGAACGTGGCTGCCGCCAGCCAATGCTTTTGCGCCGATGTTTTATCACCCAAACCGGCAAAAGCTTCTCCCAGGCGAAAATAAATGTCGCTTTGGTTCGCGAGCAAATGTTTGGCTTCCCCCAAATTCAGGGGAGAGACCAGCGCCAATTCAAAATGTTCTTTCGCTTTTTGAAAATCACGGCCCGCGATGGCAGAACGGCCCAACACCATTTGCGTGCGAACATGCTGCTCCAGCGGTTTTCCCTCGCCGCCTTCCCACGGCTGGAATTTCCGGCCGGCAATGATTTGCGCAGCTTTTTCGGGTTGGCGGGTTTGATTATAAAGGGCGCAAATCTCTACGCTTAAATCGTCCCGCCGGGCAACGAGGCCTAAATATTTTTCCAGTTCGCGCAGGCGTTTTTCGGGTTTGTCCCCCAGGCGTTTCCAGAGCTGGTCACGTTCATAGAGCAGCCGGGCATCTTTTGGATTCGCCTGGAAAGCTTTCTCATAGGCGTTGCGGGCTTTGCTGGAATTTCGCGAAACATTAAAATAGCCAATGCCGAGATTGCGCCAAACAATCGAAAAATCCGGATCCAGTTTGGCTGATTTTTCCCATACGCGAATGGCCTCCTGATGCCGGCGGCGATCATACAAAAGATTGCCGAGATAATAAGCTGCCCGGGCATCACGCGGATTATTGCGCATGGCCGCTTCAAAAATTGCGATTTCCTCCAGTCGCGACGGAAAACAGTAATCGGATGATGCCGTGACCGCCTGCCTGAAGGAAGCCGACGCGGATTTTTTATCACCGTTCTTTTCGTACAACCATCCAAGCGTATAGTGAAGCAATGGCATGGCGCCCCAGCTTTGATCCGGCAAATCTCCCCTGGCGATGCCAGCGCTTTTTAAGATCGTAATGGATTCGTCCAAAAACCCGGCACGCGCATAATCATGCGCCAAATCCAGATGGGTCTGCAAATCACTATCAATTTTTTGGCCCTGGAGATGTTTCGCCCACCAGTCCAATGAATCCAGCTTGACTGTCTCCCGCAAGAGTTCGTCGGCTTCGTCCGGGCGATTTAACTGTCGCAAAATGAGAACTTTCAAATTTCGCGCGCGCGCGTTGCGTGTGTTGAATGGCAGCGAACGGTCGAGATGATCCAACGCCCGGAGCCAATCTTTCCGCAGACAATCGATTTCTGCCAAAGCGTGATAACCCGCCGCCGCCCATGCCTGGCTCCAGGTGGCCTTATAAAAAGAATCATAAGCTTCGTCATGACGACCTTGAAAACTCAGGGACAGGCCGAGGTTATAAAGCGCTTCGCTGTCATACGGATTGGGATTGCGGCGGGTGAGCCGTTCGATCGCCATTGAAAAATATTTTTCGGCGATGGTAAACTCGCCGCGCTTGAGATGCCAAAGTCCCGTGGCATTGTTGCATCGCGAGTCCAGTGGGTCCCGACGCAATGCTTCCAACCAATAGGCCGTTGGCGGACGAGTGGCATGGCGATATTGGTCAAGATGCAAACCGGTAATGAACAATTCATCGTTGTGCTTGATGTCTTCCGGCGCAGGTGGTTCCGTGGCCGGCGGCGGCACTTCACCTTTTTTGACCGGTTCGGGCTGGTAAGAAATCAACGGAAGTCCATCCGCAGTCTTGACGCTGAGAACCAGATCTTTTTCCGCGATCCCTTTGGGAAGCGCGATCTTTTCAACGGCCGGAAAACCCGGTGACAAGTCCCTGACAAATTGCGCCAGCATTTTGCCTTTGGCCGAAAGCGTAATGGACGCCCGGGGATGATGGCCGGTTACTGCCACACCAAACAGCACTTCCTGTTTATGAAACTTCAGGCTGATCGCGGCCTCGAGGTTGGCATGTTGTGCCGGGCCGATTTTCTGGATGGGATACCAGTATTGGCTCCAGGATTTTGTTTCGCCGGGTTGCAGAAAACTGAAATCGGGCTGGTTGTCTGTATAAACGCCAGCCATGATTTCTATGTAGGGAGCATATTCCCCGTTTGCATCGGGATCCGTCAGGTTACGATCCCAGGCATAGCCAAATTCATGGTTGCCCCACGTCCATTGTTTTTTCCCGGGTGAAATATGATGGTTGGCGATATGAACGATGCCCGCCTGGGCGGCATAATCGTAACCGCCAAAGAAGTCCTGTTTGCTTCCCAGACACATGTAAGAAGTCGGCACGGGAATGTTGGCATAGAATGAAAGGTCGTTCGGCGCATAATCTGGCGCGCCGTGCCTTTGATTTTTCGCCTTCCGGCCGCGGCAATGCGGCGGGATAAATTGCGCCGGAACCTCATTAGCGGGAATCCCCTGCGCGCCGCGTTCTCCGTAATTGACGCCGTAATAAAAATCTTTTGCCAATGGATATTCGCTCATCGAACGGCGGGCATGGTCAGCCACGTAATAAACGTCCGGCGGGAAAAAACTCTGGTAAGCTTCATAAACGCGTGTGGCCACATTGGCCCACCACAGGAATGTTTGGACGTAAGGCGTGCGGTTGTACGCCCGCACTTTCAACTCCAGGAAGCTTTTACCCGGATGCAGGCAAACGCCATGCATGCCTTTCATGCGGCACATCGGGTCATGGTCGCTGCACCAAATTGTTTTTGACCCGTCGGCATGCTCTTCAACTTCAAAGTCTACGGGCAAAAAAGTGGCCGGCCGGTGATGCTGCGGCCAATTAAACTCGATGCCGCCGGAAATCCAGGGACCAGCCAGCCCGACCAGCGCGGGTTTGATGACTGATTGATTATAAATCAAGTCATAGCCGTTGGTTTTATCCTGCAGTATGTGAATACGCCCACCGATTTCCGGCAGGACCATCGCGCGGATAAATTCGTTTTCGATCCAAATCGCCTTCCATTTTCTATCGACCGGCTTTTCGGCGATGCGATCCGTGAACGGCAAAGGATAAACCTTGCCGCTGCTCCCCTGGTAAACCCGCTTTTCGAGAAACATGGGGTTCTTATCAGGCGGCGCCGGCAGGTAGGTGGGAATCACCAGTTCTTCTATTCGCACCTGCACCGCATCCTTTTTTGAATGGCTGTTAGAAGAATCCGCGCGCGCAGCAGTTTCACCCCGGCCCGGCCATTTCAAATTTTTCGTTCGATTCATGCAAGACCCTTAACGCACCAGTTCACGCTCAATCTGCTCGAGCGTTTTGCCTTTCGTTTCCGGCAGTTGAAATTTTACAAAGATAAAGCCGGCCACGCTGATGGCCGCATAGAGCCAGAACGTTCCCGCAGGCCCGAGAGCCCCATTCAAAAGCGGAAACGTATAAGTCAATAAAAAGCAGGCAATCCAGAGTGATGAGACGGCGACGGCCATGGCCGCGCCACGAATACGATTGGGGAAAATTTCAGAGATAACTACCCAGGTCACCGGCGCAAGCGACACGGCATAACAACCGATGGCACCGAGCACGAGCAACAATAGCGGAAGTCCTTTGACGCCCATAAAATAGAAAGCGCCCATGGCGGTATAAATTATGGCGAGTGCCGCCGAACCAAAAAGCATCAGCTTACGCCGCCCGCCCCGATCCACAATGCCCAGGGCAAAAATAGTGCAAACAAGATTCACCGAACCTGTCCAGGCAATGTTCTTAAGCACGGAGGAAATATCGTAACCGGCGGCATGGAAGATTTCCTCGGCATAATTGAAGATGACATTAATACCACACCATTGCTGAAACACCGCGAGCACAATCCCCAGGACCAGCACCCGGCGCATTTTCGGCTCCAGTAAATCTGAAAAACGAACATGTTGAATTTCCTCTTTGGCCAGTGTGGTTTGAATTTCTGCCGTGGCGGCATTGGCATATTCAGCACCGCCAATTTTTTCCAGGATGCCGCGGGCCGTTTCGCCTTTCCCGTTTTTCGCGAGCCAGCGCGGGCTTTCCGGAACGAACAACATTCCCAGGAAGAACAAAGCTGACGGTATGGCGGTTAGACCAAACATCCACCGCCAGCCCTGCTGCCCGAACCATGAATTGCGGATGAAATCATCCGTCGCCCCGGCAGGAAGACCGCGCACCAGAAACCAATTGAGGTATTGCGCAAACAAAATGCCAATCACGACCGTGAGTTGATTAATGGCAACCAGTTTGCCACGCATCTGCGCCGGCGCCGCTTCGGAGATGTACATCGGGGAAAGATTCGACGCCAGACCAATCGCCACTCCACCCAGAATTCGCCAGGTAATGAAACTGGTAAAGTCAGGCGCCAGGGCGTTCCCGAGCGACGTCCCGGCAAAAAGCAAGGCGGCAAACACCAAAAGTTTTTTGCGTCCGAATTTATCACTTAACGCGCCGGCGGCAATCGCCCCCATCAAACATCCAATCAGCGCGCAACTGTTTGCCCATCCAATTTGGGATTCGCTGGTTAAATTAAAGTATCTTTGGAAAAAAGGTTTCGCGCCGCCAATCACGACCCAATCCCAGCCAAACAACAATCCTCCCATGGCGGCAACCACCGAAATAAGCCAAATATAACCAAGGTTATAATTGGCTTTGAGAGTCGATGTTTCTGCCGGTGTTGCGGTGATCATTCAAATTGAGCCTGCGTTGGCAGCAGTGTCGTGAATTGTTTAGCCATAATCTGGAACATCTTAAGGTGTCACAGCCCACTTCCGGCGGGAATGGAC
>DATJXK010000112.1:0-11270 GCA_035500235.1 Pseudomonadales bacterium
AACAACGTGCAAGCGGGGAACGCAGGCAACTACCAGTTGGTAGTCCTGAACAGCTACGGCGCGATCACTGGCGCGGTAACGTCATTGCGAGTTTATGCCGGCCCGCTCACGAGCAACCTGGTCGTGCATTTAACCTTCGATGGCAATATGACCGATACTTCCGGCCGGGGAAATAATGCGACTTATGCATTCAACGGCGCCAACTATCACCCGACGGCTAGGTTCGTTCCCGGCATTCTCGGCCAGGCATTTGAATACACCACGACCAACGATGGATCAGACATTGAATATGCCACATTGGGTTACCCGGCGGACCTGCAGTTTGGCGCCACCAACGACTGGTCGATCTCCATCTGGGTTAACTATACCAACCAGGGCGATGACCTGCCGTTTGTTTGCAATAAAGACTGGGAGAGCAGCGACAACCTGGGCTGGGGAGTCTTCAGCCAGAGCGGCGGTAATTATCGTATTAACGCGACAGGGCCGAACGGCAGCCTGGACAAATTTAATGCGACCGATACTCCGACCACTCTCAAAGACGGCCACTGGCATAATATTGTGGTCAGCTACCAACATGCACCGTTCGGAGAATCCGCCTTCATTTACGGATATTTGGATGGCGCTTTGGCCACGAAACATCCGATGAGCCTGGCGGGCACGGTGGATACGTTTGGCACTCCGTTTGAAAATAGCCAGGGTCCTGGCGGCACGGAATTGCCCAACAACCAGGAGTTCTGGGCAGTGAACATCGGCCAGGATGGTACGGGCCTTTATACTGACCGGGGCGGTGTCCATGACATCGATGCCAAGATTGACGATGTCGGCATCTGGCGCCGGGCTTTGACGGCCAATGAAGCCTCGGGCATTTATGCTTCCGGACTGGCTGGCAAAGACCTTTCACAGGCCTTCACGCCTTCCATCCTCGTCATCACGCCCTCGGGCAAAAACATCCAGCTTAACTGGGTGGCAAGCCCAACGTTGCAACTCCAAACCTCTCCGTCCCTCAGTCCGGCCACCTGGACTGATGTGCCGGGAACTTTGGGAGCGGGTTCGGCCACGATCCCGGTTAGCGGTACACAAGCGTACTTCAGACTCTCTAATTAAAGAATGAATCACACCGGGCTTGGGCGGCACCGCCCAAGCCCGGTTCTTTTCAATAATCGCAAATAATAAATTTGAAGCATTGATGACCTACGATCCAGACAGCGCCAAAAGCATAGCCCCGTTAAAATTTGCGATTACGGATAGCGTTAAGGCGCCGGAGCAAGATGCCAAACAAGTCATTTCCTCTTCCCGGGCAGGTGTTCAATTGGCGTGCGTGATCCTGGGATATATCGGTGTTTATCTCTGTCGGAAAAATTTCGGGGTTGCGGTACCCCTGCTGCAATCCAGCTTTCATGTAGACAAGGCGCAAATCGGCGCGGTGGACAGCTACGCTACCATCGCCTATGCTGCCGGAAAATTCTTTTGGGGGCCCAATGTCATTGATCGATTTGGTGGAAAAATTTGTTTCTTCCTGCTCCTGACCGGAGTGGCCATATTCAGCGGCGCTTCAGCATTCGCCACCACGCTGCCCATGCTTGCATTATTCTATATGGCCAACCGCTTCTGCGGTTCCGGCGGCTGGGAAAGCATGGTCAAAATGGTGCCCGACTGGTTTCCCGCCCGGCACATGGCGCTGGCGATGGCTTTCCTTTCATTGAGCTTTGTCTTTGGCGGCGTTTGCGCCGTTCTTTTGGCCGGCCAAGTCGCCGCCATGACCGGGAATAATTGGCGCGCGATGATGGGATTTCCTTCGATAGTATTACTGGGGATCATTGGCATTTGCTGGATCGTCCTTTCGCGGGAAAAAAAGCTGCCCCATGCGACTGCTGCTGGAAAATCCGAATGGAAATTCAGCCGGATTTTTGACCTCGCCAAAATCCCTCAATTCTGGATTGTTTGCGGCCTCTCTTTTGTTCTCACGATCACGCGGGAGACTTTCAATGTCTGGACGGTTGATTTTCTCAAGACAGATGCCCACCACATGTCCACCCGGCTGGCGGCTCTGTTGTCCACGCCTTTCGATGCGATGGGTGCAGTGGGAATTTTGTTGCTGGGCTGGATTCTGGACCGGCTTTCACCCCGCAAACGGAACTGGCTGTTGTTCGGCATCCTGACCGCCGTGGCCGCGCTGATTTTTGGCCTGCCATTTTTTGCCCACATGCAACTTTGGGTCGTGGTAACGGCCATTGGGCTGATTGGCTTCCTGTCGTATGGTCCTTACAGCCTCCTGGCCGGGGTTCTCGCCGTCGAAATTCGGGGCAAGGATTTCGTTGCCACGGTCGCGGGATTGGTTGACGCCTCGGGTTATGTTGCCGGCATTGTGTCAGGTTATTGCTTTGGCTGGATACTCGATCACGGCGGTTACCAGCTCGGCTTCCATGTTCTCGGCGTAACCACACTGGCTGCCGCCCTGCTGTGCCTGGTTCTTTATGGTCGCAACCGGAATCCTTCGGGCCAGGTCGCAAAAACATGAATTCACTAGCCGCCAACGCCACCGACCCGTTGTTATTCACCCCGGGTCCGCTGACGACCAGTGCCGAAGTGAAGCGGGCTATGCTTCACGACGCAGGGGCATGGCACTTCGATTTTAGTGCCCGTGTCCAATGGATCCGGGAACAACTTTTGTCTATCGCGGAGCTTTCAAATGAGGACGGCTGGGAGACGATTTTATTGCAAGGCAGCGGCACCTATGGCGTTGAATCGGTTTTTGCCACGTGCGTACCACCGGACGGCAAAGTCTGCGTGCTGGCCAATGGCGCTTACGGCGAGCGGATGGCGCTGATGCTTAAACATCTTCGCATTGCCCACACCGTCCTGCGCGCGCCGGAAAATGGATTGCACGACCTGGCCCTGCTGGCCCGGACGTTGGCTACCGACCCTGCCTTCACGCATGTTGCCGCCGTCCACTGCGAAACCACCACTGGCATTTTGAACCCGATTGAAGACATCGGCCAAATTGTTAAGAGCCACGGTCGCTCGTTTATCGTGGATGCCATGAGCAGCTTCGGCGCACTTCCCATTAATATCGAGGATGCAAACATTGATTTTCTGGTTTCCTCGCCCAACAAATGTCTCGAAAGCGTGCCGGGATTTTGTTTTGTGTTGGCGCGCCGCGAAGCCCTTTTGGCCAATGATGGTCATGCCCGCTCCCTTAGCCTCAACCTCATTGACCAGTTGCACGGTTTTGAAAAGAACGGCCAGTTCCGTTATACGCCGCCTACGCATGCGTTGCTGGCCTTCGAGCAAGCGTTGAAAGAACTGAAATGGGAAGGCGGCATTGCGGTGCGCGGGGAGCGCTATCGTAAAAACCACGTCGTTTTAATCGAAGGCATGACGCGGCTTGGGTTCACGGCTTATCTGACGCCGGCGATGCAAAGCTGCATCATCACGGCATTTCACTATCCCGAAGATCCGCGATTTCAATTCACCGAATTTTACGAACGCCTCAGCCATAAGGGATTCATCATCTATCCCGGCAAACTCACCCACGCAGACACCTTCCGCATCGCCAACATCGGCCATCTCTTTGAAATGGACATCCATGCGCTCATCGATGCAATCGAACAAACCATCGGGGAGATGGGCGTTAAGCCTTGCCAAAATGGCGAAACCTGTTTTCCAATTTCAGCAATCAACTCCGTTCACGTGTCATGATGAATCCCACAGAACCAACAGCCCTGCCACCAGTCACTCCTGAACTCGATACCGCCCGCGCCGAAGGCGACGTGAATCTGTCTCCCCGGCGCCGCGCCTGGGCGGCCGAACACATCGGCCCTGAAGCCAACGAACTGTTGCAAGAAGACGCGCGGTGTTTTCTTCACCAAACACTTTCCACGCCCTGCCTCAATGTCCTGCGGCGCGTAGAAGGCGCATGGATCGAAGATATCGAAGGCCGGCGTTACCTGGATTTTCACGGCAATTGCGTCCACCAGGTCGGTTTTGCCCATCCCCGGGTGATTACAGCCATCAAACAGCAATTGGACGAGTTATGTTTCTGTCCGCGCCGCTACACTTGCCAGCCGGCGATCGAACTGGCCGCCCGAATCACGCAATTGGCGCCGGGAAATCTTAAACGCGTGTCCTTCACGACCGCCGGCACCACTGCCATCGGCATGGCCCTCAAATATGCCCGCGTGGCGACGGGACGATTCAAATTCGTTTCGCTGTGGGATTCGTTTCACGGCGCATCCCTCGATTCAATTTCCATCGGCGGCGAAGCGGAATTTCGCAAAGGCATCGGCCCGCTACTGCCGGGCTGCGAACATGTGCCGCCGCCAGAACCAATGCGCTGTCCCTTTCGCTGTGGCAAAACCTGCAACCTGACCTGTGCGGATTACCTCGAATACGTTCTGGATAAAGAAGGCGACGTCGCTGCGGTCATCGCCGAAACCGTGCGCAATACGCCCTTCATTCCGCCGCCGGATTACTGGAAACGCATCCGCGCGGCTTGTGACCGGCACGGCACCTTGCTGATTCTGGATGAAATACCTAGCGGTTTGGGGCGCAGTGGCAAACTGTTTGCCTTCGAGCATTACGGGATTGAGCCGGACATGGTTGTGCTGGGCAAAGGGTTGGGTGGCGGAATCTTTCCCCTGGCCGCCCTGATCGTGCGGGACACGTTAAACATAGCCGAACATATGGCCCTGGGCCATTACACGCACGAAAAAAACCCCGTCGCCTGCGCCGCGGCATTGGCCACGCTGGAGGTCATTTTGGAAGAAAATTTGCCCGGGCGCGCGCGCGAATTGGGGGCTTATGCCCTCCAACGGATGCACGAAATGGCCGGGCGCCATTCGATTATTTCGGACGTTCGCGGCCTCGGCCTGTTGCTTGGCATTGAATTGGGAACCGTAGCGAAGGATGGCACGCGCCGGCCTGCGATCGCTGAAGCCGAACAGGTCATGTACGAATCTCTCAAGCGCGGGCTCAATTTCAAGGTGACCATGGGTAATGTGCTGACGCTGACGCCGGCACTCACCATCAGTAAAGACGAACTGGACCAGGCGTTCCAAATTTTGGATCAAGCGATTGGACACGTGGCCTCTGAAGTGAATGGCCAGCCGGTTCAAACAGTTTAAGAATGCCATTGAGAATGTGATGAAACAATTAACGGGGAAAATTCTGTGGATGGGAGCGAGCTTGCTCTCACTGGGAGCGTTCGGGCAATCACCACAAAATTCCATGGACACATTTGCCCAATCCCAACAGGATTCCATGAATTGGTCGGAGAACGTTGGCTGGACGGGCACCGAACGCGTGGTCCTGCCCGTCAACCAGGCCATTACACCTGCCGGCAAGGAAATCGAGCTTCACGGCCTGCGCCCGCAAGTGCTGGCCTTGAGCCCGGACGGCAAAATCCTCGTGACATCCGGCAAGACGATTGACGTGGTGGTACTGGATCCCGCCACGGGACGTATTTTGCAGAAAGTCGCCTTGCCCAATGATGGTCCTCTGACCTCTTCGCCAGCCCCTGCCTCAACCCACTACTTGAAACCTGATCCGGATGAACAGGTTAGTTACACGGGGCTGGTATTTTCACCCGACGGCTCGCATCTCTACCTTTCCAACGAAAAAGGCAGCATCAAGGTATTTGCAGTGGATTCCAATCATCACCTGACCGGCATCGGCTCCATTTCCTTGCCGGACGCCAACGCGCCGGAACGGAAGGAAGAAATCCCTTCCGGCCTGGCGATTTCGGCCAATGGCAAACGACTCTATGTGGCCGGCAGCCTGTCCAATCATCTCCTGGAATACGAGTTGCCGGACGGAAAATTGCTCGGGACGTTCGATACCGGCGAAGTGCCTTATACTGTGGTGCTGGCAGGACACAAAGCTTATGTCAGCAACTGGGCCGGCCGCGTCCCGGACACCAACAGCCTTACGGGCTGGGCAGGCCAGGGAACGAAGGTGCGGGTGGATTCGCGGGATGTCGCCAGCGAAGGTTCCGTGTCGGTTATTGATTTGAACACCGGCAAAAACGTTACGGAAGTCATGACCGGCCTGCATCCTACCGCCATGGTAGTGACCCCGAACGGCGAATACGTATGTGTCGCCAACGCGAACAGCGACACGGTGAGCGTGATTTCAACGGCGACGGATAAAGTAATGGAAACCATCCCGGTCCGTTGGCAGTCGCAGGATTTATTCGGCGCTTCACCCAACGCGCTGGCGATGGATCACTCCGGCAAAACGCTTTATGTTTGTGACGGTACCCAAAACGCGGTGTCGGTCATCGCCTTTCATCCCGGCCAATCGAAATTTCTCGGCCTGGTCCCGTATGGCAAATATGGAAATTCTAAAATGCTCGGACTGATTCCGACGGGCTGGTTTCCTGGCGCGATTGTCTATAACCACCAGGGGCATCAACTTTATGTCGCCAACATCAAAGGTACATTGCCGGGTCCGAACTACGACCCAGGCCGCGTCGGTTACAATTCGCACGAACACCTCGGTACGGTTTTGCTCATCCCTTTGCCGACTAAGTCAGAATTGCAACAGGATACCATTGCCGTATTTCGAAATTATCGTCGCGCAGTCGAGCAAACGGTATTTGAGCCCGCCCGTCCCGGCCAGCCGCCGCGCCCGGTGCCGGAACGGATTGGCGAACCTTGTGTATTCGAACACGTCATTTATTTAATCAAGGAAAACCGCACCTACGACCAGGTGCTCGGGGATGTCAAAGAAGGCAACGGCGACATCGGGCTTTGCACCTTTCGCGAAAATGTGACGCCCAACCAGCATAAATTTGTCCACGACTTTGTCTTGATGGACAACATGTATTGCTGCGGCATCTTGAGCGCCGACGGCCATGAATGGGCGGACACGGCGCTGGCCACGGATTATATGGAGAAGTCGTTTGCGGATTTTCCGCGCAGCTACCCCGATTTGCAGGATCCCAATGACTTCGATGCGATTGCCTACTCGCCGGCCGGATTTATTTGGAACGACGCAGTCGAACACGGTAAAACGTTCATAAACTATGGCGAAGGCACCTGGGACGCCAAGGTCTGGAAAGATCCGAACAACAAGAAGCCGATTGATTTCCCGGCGTCTTATAACGATTTCATCGCCCAACGCGATAGTATTCAATACACCAGCATTGTCGGCCTCAATTTTTTGGCGCCGTACACCATGACCAATGACATGGTCGGTTGGGATTTGGAAGTGCCGGATGTTTATCGCGCGGCTGTATTCAAACGTGAGTTGAAGCGGTTCGAAGCCGAGGGAAAGATGCCTAACCTGATTATTATGGACCTGCCGCAGGACCATACTTCAGGCACCGACCCGGGCGAGCCGACTCCGTCAGCCATGGCGGCGGACAACGACCTTGGGTTTGGACAAATTGTGGACGCCGTCAGCCACAGCCCGTTCTGGACGAACACTTGTATCTTTGCTTGCGAGGACGATCCGCAATCCGGTTGGGACCACGTCAGTGGTTACCGGACGACAGCTTATGTGATCAGCCCGTACACCAAACGCCATACTGTCATCCACATAAACTACAATCAAACCGGCATCCTGCGCACGATGGAATTGATGCTGGGCCTGCCGCCGATGAACCAGATGGACGCCACCGCCACGCCGATGACTGCCTGTTTTACCGATCAACCTGATTTCACGCCTTATGATTGCGTGACCAACAATATCCCGCTGGACCAGTTGAATCCCGCCCTGACCAAAATCAGCGACCGACGGCAATATCACGACGCGCTCATCTCATCGCGCCTGCCGTTCGAGAAGGCGGACCAATGTCCGGACGCCGTGCTCAACCTCATCCTTTGGCACGCCCAGATGGGTTTTAATAAACCTTATCCTACCTGGGCCATTACCGAAACAGGCGACGATTAAACCATGAACAAAAGAACCTTGCTCATTATTGTGGCCGCCCTCGTGGTGGTTAGCGCAGCCCTTTTCTGGCGAAGCCATCTGGTCAGCAACCCAAATGTCCCAACCCAAACCGCCGAACCGGCGGCGCCTGCCGCGCCGGTGGATTTGGCAGCGCTTCAGGCCAAAGCCGGTGCCGGCGATGCTTCGGCGCAAACAAAGCTGGGTTATGTTTACGAAAAGGGAACTGGCGTCACCCCAAATATGAAAGAGGCCGTGAAATGGTTTAAGCTCGCGGCCGACCAAAACGATCCGGAAGCCCAGGTGGCCCTCGGCGAATTAACCCAGGCCGGCCAGGGAGTCAAAGCGGATCCAGCAGCGGCGGCCGGTCTTTATCAGGCGGCCGCGGAAAAAGGCAGCGTGGCCGGCCAGTACGATCTCGCCTATCTCTATGAACAGGGCATCGGCGTCGATAAGAACGAAACCAACGCCGCCAAATGGTATCAACTCGCGGCGGAAGGCGGCGATCCCCTCGCCCAGTATGACATTGGCCAGCGCTACGAATTGGGCATGGGCGTCCAGGCGGACCATGTCCAGGCCTATAAATGGTACACGCTGGCGGCAGCACAAGGGCAATCGGATTCCACCAGTAAATTGCATGACCTGAAATCCCAGATGTCGTCTGATGAAATTGCCAAAGCCGACAACATGGCAAAGGCATTTGTCGCGCGCGCTCCCAATTCCAAGCCAGCCAACTAACTATGATTAAACCGATCACAACCACTAGCGGAATTGGAGCAGGCGACCGCCGTGCCGATCATTTTTCCAAATTCATCCGCACTCAGCGGGCGGGTTTTACGTTGATCGAACTGTTAGTCGTCATGACGGTGATTGCTATTCTCGCGGGCATCCTGCTTCCCGCTTTGGCGCAGGCTAAAGCCAAAGCGCAGGGAATCTCCTGCTTGAATAATGTCAAACAACTGCAATTGGCGTGGACCATGTATGCGAACGACAACAGCGAACGCGTTGTCAGCGTCGGCGGTATCACGGTGTTGCAATTGGACCCCAATTCCCCGGCCGCCGAACCCGGTGGACCCTATGCTAATTGGGTCCTGGGCACCGTTGACCAAACCAGCCCGGCCGACGCGCAGTGTTCCACAAACATCCTTTGCATCCAGCACGGTCTCTTGTACCCGCTCGTCAATTCGGTGAAGGTCTATAAATGTCCCAGCGACCAGAAACTCGGGCCGGGCGGCGTTCCGACGGTGCGTACTTACTCCATGAATCTCTGGATGGGCACCCTGGACCCTGTCGGCGAAACCGCCCCGCCCGATTCATCCGGCGACATGGCTTCCAGTGGCTATCGTATCTTCAAAAAAACGACAGACATCCGGTATCCGGACATGACGTGGGTGGCTATGGATGAGGGACCCCAGTCCATCAATGACAGCGCGCTGGATGTTTGGCCCGTAGGCGATGAATGGGTCGATTCCCCGGCGCATTATCATAACCGCTGCGGTTGCATCTCGTTCGCTGACGGCCATTGCGAAGTAAAAAAATGGACGGACGCCGGGATTCTTAGCGACCGGGGCGGCTTCTTTACGAAAGACCTGAATTCCGGTGATTTGAACTGGCTGCAAAACCGGACAACTTCGCTCCAATGATCCATGGAGTTTATTGACGATGCCACGCAGCGACATATCGACTGAATAAACTTGCGATTTTTAAATACAACCACCATGAAACTTAAAGCCATCATATTCGACTGGGCCGGCACGGTAGTGGATTTTGGTTCACTCTGTCCCGCCAAAGCTATCCAAACCGCGTTTGCGACCAAGCAAATTGAAATCACCGCGCAGGACATTCACCGCTTTATGGGCATCCGGAAGCGCGAGCATGTCCAGGTCCTGCTCTCCCTGCCGAACGTGACTGCCCAATGGCAAAAAGCGTACGGCTGTGAGCCAGGCGCCCAGGACGTGCAGGTGCTCTATGAAGAGTCCGAACGGCGGATGATCGAAACCGTCGCGAATTTTGCCACCCTGACGCCGGGCCTCAAGGAAGCGCTCGCGGCCGTGCAACGGCGCGGGCTCCGGATCGGCTCCACGACCGGCTACATCTCGGCGATGATGGAGCGGTTGGTCCCGGCAGCCAAAAAGAACGGTTTCAATCCGGAATTTTGGGTTGCCTCGGACCAGGTGCGGGTCGGACGGCCCTGGCCATGGATGATTTATAAAAACATGGAATATCTGGAAATTTGCCCTCCCTCCGCCGTGATTAAGATTGGCGACACCGTTGCCGATGTTGAGGAAGCAAATAACGCGGGAGTCTGGTCGGTCGCGGTCGTGGAAAGCAGCAGTTTGATCGGGAAAACCCAAAAAGAACTCAAAGCGCTGGCCCGCCGCGAACATAGCCTGCTCATCAAGGGTGCCTACACGAAATTGTACGAGGCCGGGGCACATTTTATCATCAGGAATTTAACCGAACTTGACGAAGTTCTGGAACAGATTGACGAACGCATGATGAATGGGCAAATGCCACCCCGTTTTATCCAGCGCCGTCAGGATGGCGCCGAATCAGCTCAATTTTGGTGCAAGACAGTTCCTCCGTCGCCGCAACGCCAGCCAGTATCATCCCGGCGTTGACCCGGTGAAATGCGGTCACTAAGGGCGTGGCCGAAACTGACTGCCATCTTATCTGTGAAATTCCAGGCGGAATTTCGCCACGGTAATCGGATTGGATTTGGCGCCCCGGCGAATTGGCTTGCCCTTCACCCTGAGTTTGGCAAAATAAACTTGTGACGGCTTGTAGCGAGCCAAATTCACGAATGCTTTTTTGCCAAACGCCTTCTGAGTTTGATAATGATCGTTTTTCACGACGTCCGTATCATCTTCGAGTATCAGGTTGCCAAACCGGGATTCGAAATGATTAAAAAGCTTCGGTAAATATTGGTTCGGGGCGTAGCGTAGCCCGGTAGCGCGCTTGTTTCGGGTACAAGAGGTCGTGAGTTCGAATCTCACCGCCCCGACCACTTTTTCCAGGGAATTGATTCAGCCTAAAATATCGTGTTCCCCTTGTCTCCTATCGCCTATGCTAAAGACGTCGTGAAATAAGATGAACCATGATATACTATAATACTCGGAACTGCCCCCTTTATGAATGCGCGAATAATTTACATCTTTGCGGCGTTATGTTTAGTTTGCAAAAGCAGTGCATCTGGGATTGAATTTTCTATAAGTCCCGATGAAGCCACTAATGCACAAAGTCGCTTGAAAGCGTACAATGCCGGGTCGCTAACCTTACATCAGCTTTTTGGCGAGAACCCACAAGAAAATTGCAGAGAGATGATTGATTACTATCTGGCGAACACAAACCGCATCACTGCAAAAGAAAAACTTGCCATC
>DATJXK010000113.1:0-2894 GCA_035500235.1 Pseudomonadales bacterium
GAGCAGGCGCGGATCGTTAATCGACAACGTCGGCAGCCAGAGACCCAGCACCTCCCGCCTCCACCAGTCGCCCTCCGGATTGCCAGGCGGGGCGAATTTGTAGCGGTAGAGCACGGCTCGAATGTAGCGCGGCGGCTTCTCCGGAAACGGGTTGCCACCAAACAGACTCAGGGCGCCGGGATCGTTGTGCAGAAGTTTCCAGATCAGATGCAGCGTCCACGGATATTGGTCGGGCGAGCTCATGGAGGCGAACCACATCTGCCAGTCGAGGCGCGGCTGGTAAGGCGCGATTTGCGAAGGCCGCTGGTCCAGGGCGACTGGCAGCGCCCGATACGGATACGCCTTCCACACGGTGCGGGCGTCAAGTGTGACAGCGTCCGTGCCTTCAAAGACCACGTTCAACCGCTCGCGGCCCACGGTGCCAAATGCCCCATAAGTATTTACCAGATCCAGAGGATTAAACGAGGTGTTCATGATTTGCCGTGGTGAAATCATGTTCACAACGGGTGAAACGCTCAACACGCCAACGAGCACGGCAAGGGTCCACGCGGCACGCCGCATCGATGGGCTGGGTTGCTTCGCCGATGCGGCCGACGCGGCGCGATTCACCAGCCGGCGCGGAAGCAAGCTCTTCCAGAAAGCGTCGTCGAAACAGGCGAGCGCCGGGACAATGGTGAGCCAGTTCAGGAACGAAAGATTGCCACTGAGAATGAGCATGAATTGAAACAGGACGAGGATGACTCCGGCGATGCGACGGGCGTTGCGCGGATAGAACGCAAACCACGGCGCCACCAGTTCGGCGAGGAAATTGAACAGTACGCCGGCCTTCAAAATCCAGTGAGGCAGAAAAGCGAACCAGCGGCTCAACGGATTGGGAATGGGCTGGGTTTCAAAATGATAATATAGCGCGGTGAGATTGCGCCAGGCGGGGTCGCCACGAAGTTTGATCAGCGCTGCACCGACCATGATGCGAAAGATGAGCCAGCGAAACAGCCAGAGCACGACCACCGGCGGCTCGCGTTTCGGAAAAGGACGGCCATCGAGCAGGGGGCAAAGGAAGATGGCGAGGAATCCGGTTTCGAGCAGTTGGATTTCCCAGCCATAGCCATACCAGTCCTGTCCGACGTGGACAAACGACATGTAAAGCATCCACAGCATCGCCATCACGATGGCATTGGCATAACCGGCGACCACGACGCACGCGAGGGCGAAGCCCGCCCAGGCCGCCAGTTGCAGGACGGCATCCGAATGAGCGAACCAGAACAATGACGGCAACCGGACGAAACCGGCCGCCGGCGACCCTAGGACGTTCTGAACGCTCTGGAGAAACAAATCCACCGGCAGGAGTCCATGCGAACCGATCAGCGGCAGGATTTGTTTTGCAGCGACCAAAAAAGCCACAGCATAGACACACCCCAGCAAACGGAGCATGACTAACCGCGTCAGCCAGTAACTTTCCGCCGGACGCGCCGGTGATGGAGCGGCTTCCGTCATTGTCGGATTTTCTTCGTTACCACACGAAACAATCAAAGCAAAAGTTTTCCAGGATACGGGTAAGTCCCCGCCGTTGAAAGACTGCGGCAGTCGTGAACGCGGCTGGGGAAGGGACAAAGGCTGAAGGCCAGGGGCCAAAATTTGTTTCCTCGGTTTGCTTCTGCGAAAATTAACAGGAGGGAACGAAGAGAACGGAGCTGAATTTCGAGCATCACAAATGCGACGGACCACAAATGTCAGGCGAACCGCGTTTACCCCGACCACATACCAATGGAGCCCCGCATTTGAGACCTTTTGAGACCAGGTAATCGTGCGGCTCAATTCCAAATCGTCCGGCAGCATGGCGCCGTTGGACGCCGGCAGGGGGAATAACATCCGCTGGAGCGGTATAAGAAATTCTGTAGCCGGCCAATCTGGCTTGCGTTGGCCGGAGGACGCGTCCTGGAGTGGGCGGCGAGTGGAACGCGACGCCGCTTCGGGCCGGGATAAATCAATGCTCGCTGTAGAATTTCAGGCAGTCGATGCCAACGAGGTGTCACGGCCACCGCAGTCCTAATCCTCGCGGAATTTCGAACCGCGCCTCTCAATCTCGGCTGCGGTTCTTTTTAGGTCTAATCGATTTCCTTAACGGTGCCTGAACCCAGCAACCGGTAAGGGCCCGTATATTTTAAATTTAACTCCTGATCCTTGGTGACGACAATCTCCTTGGTGTTTGCCCTGCCATAAGTAACCTTTTCACATTCTGTCGGGTCAGACGAGGTGGCATAGAGCTTCAGAGAATGTTTGCCGGCATCCAGCTTTACGGTGACATCGCTTTGCTTCGACACAACCAGCGGAGCATTGGTGTCGATCTTGATGGCATATTTAGCGACCGACAGCTGATAGGAGGGCTGTCTGGTTTGGAGCATTAACGTGCCGGCGTCAGCACCCGGCGTTGAGATATCAAAACTGAAATTCTCAACCGTTGGCGGAGTCGCTTGATTGGCAGCCTGCTCAGTCAGCATGGCGGTAACGCACCCACTTAAAGACATAAGCATTAATCCGCCGACCAGCGTAAGAATGTTTCTTTTCATTTGATTTTCTCCTCTTTTGGGGATTGCTTTCGTGATAGGACTTACTTTTAGACTAATGTTCAAAACGCGTCAATAAAGACTTTTTAATGATAGTTTATTGGATTCTGTAAAAGTGAACGGGTCAAAGACGGTTCACTCCTCAATTTTGACAGGTTGCCACTGTCGGCTGGTAGAGGTTCATTTAAGCCTGAAATTGTAAATTTTGACCATTCTCCTTGCGGGGCTTTCCGAGCTCCTGCTAAAAGGACAGGCGCATTCAACAGAAAGGCACTTCCATGCATGGACGGCAGAAACCAATTGCTCTCGCGGGGCGATGGCTGTTGTTAT
>DATJXK010000114.1:0-15700 GCA_035500235.1 Pseudomonadales bacterium
ACGCCGCGTGGGGCTTATGATCAATGGTCGGCGGCGTTTCTTTGGTTTCAGGCATGAGCTTTGGACACTATCAGGAACCTTTGGTTCAAGAAAGCCAATTCGCCGGAATACCGCCCAAATTGATGCCGAAAATTTGTGAAATTCACGTTAAAAATCCGGAAAGGCTTTGCATTCACCATGACCACTTCTATTCTTGTACAAACGCAATTAAGGAAATGAGTTACACCGTCCAATATCTCCAGTCTGAAAGCGCGGCCCAAAGCTTTGAGGTCAGCGTCCTAAACAACTGCATGGTGCAGGACGCCGCCAGGCTCGCCGCCAGCGATCTCCATATTGAGCCGTGGGAAAAAGCCATCGCCGTCCGCGCCCGCGTCAACGGTGTCCTAGTGGACATCGCTCATCTGCCGCTGGAGTTGCTGGATAAAATCTCCATGCGTTTCAAGGTGATGGCCAACCTAGTCACGTACCAGTCCGGCACGCCCCAGGACGGCACAGCCATCGGTGGCCCGGAATTAGACGGCGTGCAATTGCGCATCTCGATTTTTCCCACCACGCGTGGTGAGAAAATTGTCATCCGCCTGTTTGACCCCCGCGACCGGCGGTTTGACCTGAGTACACTCGGCTTTGATGAGGGGACTGTGAAAGGGCTGCAACGTTTATTGAAACGTTCCAGCGGACTGCTCCTGTTCACCGGCCCGACCGGCTCCGGCAAGACGAACACGATGTATTCTGCGCTCTGCCATATCATCCAGCGCGACGGCACGAGCGTCAGCATCAGCACCATTGAAGATCCCGTGGAATTCAATCTGCCCATGGTCAGCCAGACGCAAATCAATCCGGCGGGTGAATTCACTTATTCTGCGGCGTTGCGCAGCATCATGCGGCAGGACCCGGAAGTAATCATGGTGGGCGAGATTCGCGACCCGGAAACGGCGGCCATCGCGGTGCAGGCGGGGCTGACAGGGCACCTGGTGCTGAGCACCATCCATTCGGGAGTTTCGGCCGGGGCGTTCACACGGCTCATCAATATGGATATTGAACCATTCATGCTGGCCTCGTCTATTTTGGGCGTGATGGGAATGCGGCTCATGCGCCGCAACTGCCCGCATTGTTCCCAACCTTATACGCCCGAGCCGAGCCAGCTCCGGGTCATTCCAGAAGAGTTGGTGCCGCAGGCGCAATTTCGCCACGGAACCGGTTGTGAGCATTGCTCGCAAACGGGTTTTTCCGGCCGCCTGCCGGTCACCGAACTACTGGCCGTGAATGAGCCATTCCGCGAAGCGATCCTGAAGAAAATGCCGACTTCCGCACTGGAGGAAATCGCCATCCAGCAAGGCATGAAGACACTGTGGCAAAACGGTCTGCAACGGGTCATCCAGGGTGAGACATCGCTCGAAGAAACTGTGCGCGTGCTGGCGGCGGATATGATTTAGTCGTTCTACTCGCACAGCGGATTTTTTGCGAAGGCAAATTCCTCAACAATTTTTCCGCCAATCAAATGTTCCTGGATAATCCGCTCCAGAACATTTGCGGTGCAACTGTGATACCACACCCCTTCCGGATACACGACGGCGATAGGGCCACGCGCGCAAACACGCAAGCAATTAGCCTTGGTACGAAAGACCTGTGCCTGGGGGCCGACGAGATTTAACTCCGTCAGCCGCCGCTTCAAAAAATCCCACGCGGCCAGTGATTGTGCCGCCGGGCAGCATTTCGCCTCCGTCGGCCCCGCACAAAGGAAGATATGACGGTGAAATTTCTCGATGCCCAAATTGGCTACAGCAGTTTGCAGTTCGTCATTCATATCGTTTCAAGGACGATAGAATTTCATCTCCAAAACGCCAGCCCAATCACGCCGCCTACGCCAATAAGTGCTCCAGCCAGGGAACGCGCGCCGATCTTTTCCCCATCCACCACGCGCGTCATCGGCAGCAGGACGACGGGGGTCATAGCGATGATAGCGGTGACGATGCCCGTGGGGGTTTTTTCCAACGCCCATTGCATGACTGTCACCCCAAGTGTTTGCCCAGCCAGGCCATTTGCCAGAACCCAGGGCCAGATGCGTCCCCATTTTTTGCGCGAAACGTCCAGGGCTTTAGTCTCGAAAACTCCGCCGTGGGCATGGGCGGAGCGCCATTTGGCTACGAGTAAAATCAGCGCCGGAACAAGCGCGCCGCCGAGCACTCGCTGGTAACCCGTTGTACCCGGGTCGGGATGCTCGCCGGCAGCAAACGCGACCGCATAGGCCTTTCGGCTCAAAACCACACCGAGCGCGCCGCCCAGCGCGGCTACAATGGCCGCCGTGATTCCAACCATAAACTGGTGGCGCGGAATCGCGAGATGTTCACCCGGTGCCATGGCCACAGCCACACCGATTAAGATTACCGCGATGAAAATAATTTCGCCGGCGTTCAACTTTGTCCCGAGCCAAAGCCATTCGATGAGTGCGGCCGCCGGCGCCGTAAAACATTGGACAATGAGGACCGTGCGCCTCGTGCCGAGCCGTGTCAATGCCTGGAAATAGCCAGTGTCGCCGACACCGATACCCATCAAACCGCTGACGGCAAAAATAGGCAATGCTTCACCCCGGAGGTTGGTTCCGAAAAAGACCGCCCAGATGGCGAGAAAAAAGGCGGCAATGCAAATCCGCCAGAAGTTTGCTTCGATGCCGCCTATTTGCCGGGCAACACGCTGACCGCAAATCGCGGAGATGGAAAAGAGAAGCGTGGTAAGAAGCGCAGCGAGCATTAGAGTTGCTCGTAATATTCATCCGAAGCGAGTTCTCCCGGCCCCGCACTTTCTGGCTCGACACCGTTTTCCTTTAAAATTTTTGCTATGTCCGGCGACATCCAACGCCCGGTCTTTTTCTTGGGAGTCGGCTTCACGCGATACTGTCCCTCAGAATTTGATTCCAAAATTCCGCGCTCGGTCATCCTGATCACAATGGGCTTGGCCCATTCATGGTCTTCGTGATAGCGCTTCTTTCCCCCGGCGCGCCGGCAAATTTCGCGCGTTGAGACAAAATCTGATCCATATGTTTTCAAAAAAAGAAATATCTCGCGCTCATCTATGTCCATAACTTTAAGATAACCAATCGACGGCCAAAGTCGAGTTTCATCGCGGCAGCGGCCGGGAATCATTTATTGCTTCTAATGCTCCAATAAATTTATACCACTCGTCTTTCCGCGGCAATTTTTGTACCATTTTTCTCGCAAATGGAACAAAAAAATATACCCGGCTTTCGGTCTGTCCCGCGGACGGGCGTGATCTATGTCACGCATGAGGCCGCACAGCAGGGTTTTACGTATGGGAATCCGGATTGGGCCAACCTCGGCCAGGGTTCCCCGGAAACTGGAGATATCCCGGGCGGGCCGCCACGTGTTCTCGACGTCACGATTTCCGAGTCCAGCCGGCAATACAGCCCGGTAGCGGGTAATAAATTGCTTTGCCAGGCGGTGGCCGACTTTTACAACGCCGCCTATCGCCGTGGGAAAAAATCGCAGTATACCGCGGACAACGTCAGCATCGCCAGCGGTGGACGACTCGCACTCACACGCCTGGCGAGCGCGCTGGGCGACATCAACATGGGGCATTTCATTCCTGACTACACGGCCTACGAGGAACTCCTGAGCGTGTTCAAGGCATTCACGCCCATCCCAATTTTACTTGAAGCTAAAAACGGATACAAAATCGCCGTGGAAGATTTGAAAGAAGAAATGCTCGGGCGCGGCCTGAGCGCGTTGCTCGTAAGCAATCCATCCAACCCTACCGGCCATTTGATTGAAGAGAAAGAGTTGTCCGCCTGGTGCGATCTCGCCCGCGAATGCCAGTGTTCCGTAATTTTTGACGAATTTTATTCACATTATATTTATACCAATGGAGCGGCCAAAAAACCGAAAATGGTTTCCGCGGCAGAATTTGTGCAAGACGTCGAGCATGACCCGGTGATCGTCGTGGACGGCCTGACAAAAAACTGGCGCTATCCCGGCTGGCGCATCAGTTGGACACTCGGGCCGAAGGCAGTCATTGAAGCGATTGCCAGCGCGGGCTCATTCCTGGATGGCGGAGCGAATCATCCTTTTCAAAATGCCGCCCTGCCTTTGCTTAAGATGAAAAATGCCGAGGCTGAAACGCTGGCCATTCAAAAACATTTCGCCAAAAAGCGGAATCTGGTTTTGTCCCGCCTAAAAAAGATGGGCATTACGGCTGATGCTCCGCCGGCCGGCGCATTTTACGTGTGGGCCAAGCTATCGAAACTGCCTCCGCCGCTGGATGAGGGTATGGCCTTTTTCCGCGAATGCCTCAAGGAAAAGGTCATTGTCGTGCCCGGAGTGTTTTTTGATGTAAATCCTGGCAATCGCCGTTCCCTGATGCGGTTCAAAAATTATTGCCGAATCAGTTTTGGGCCTGAAATTGAAAAACTCGAATTGGGCCTGGATGCAATTGAGCGCGTGATTGCAAAATACAAATAATTCGGTCTCCGACCGTGCATTTGGAACGGATTTCTGCCCAAGGTTACTGAAACGCTGTCCGTTCCCTGTTCAAACTGGCTGGCATAAGAATTGCAAAAATGCCTGCTATGGAGGTTTATAGGAAAAGTGCCCAGGCGCCGGCATTAAGCGTATTGTTCATTGCCACTATTGTCATGTTTGCTCTGCTTGGTTCGGGGTGCAGCACGCGGAGAGTTTCCTACCCGCCGCGCACGGCAACGGAGCAACTATTATTGAGCACTGCGGCCGACCGGGCCTTAGCCCAGCTAAACTTAAGCATGTTCTCCGGGCGAAATGTCTATTTGGACTTTACGTACTTTGACAGCTACGATTCTAAATATGTCGAAGGCGGACTCCGCGATGCCTTCAATCGGGCAGGAGCATTGCTCGTAACCGATGCAAAAAGCGCGGACATCGTCGTTGAGGCGCGTTCCGGGGCCTATTCCATTGACAACGCCAGTTCTTTTTTAGGCATTCCACGCATACCTGTGCCGATCCCATCGACATCCGAGACACCGGTAATTCCCCAAATTGCGTTTTACTCAAAGGATGCAGATCGTTCCTACGCCAAGTTTGCGCTATTTGCCTATTCAAAGAAGACACTCGCCCATATTTATTCCAGCGGCCCGCTCGATGGAGATTCCTACAACATTTACCGATCTATTCTGTTCGTCTCATGGTGGAGAACCGATATTCCGGAAAAAGTTAAGAAAAAGAACCGGCAGAAGTATGAAGTTTGGGAGCCGCAATACGATCTGGCTAACCTGCCTCTGGTGGCTCCACCACCCAAGCCCAAGCCCTGACGTCTTTTGCGCGCTATAACCGCATAATTGGGCGATTTCAGTTGCCGGTGCTTTTTTCGTGATACGGCCTGCCCGCCCGATAGAGAAGCAAGAGCTGTTGGTTCGCGGTGACCAGTTGCCCGTTACCGGCGGCGGAGGCCAATTGAATCGCTTTTTCCGAAGTGGCAATCGCCTCCGGAAAACGCCCGGCTTCTGCATAGGCTGCCGCCAGCGTGCCCACCATGCCCGCCTGTTTAAATGCCGTCATTTGGCAAGCCTGCTCGCCATACCGAACCGCTTCACTGCCATTGCGGATTGAATCATCCGGGGACGTCGCCAAAATCCAGGCCAAGTTGTTCAAGACGTTCGCTTCATTCGGATCCGGTCCAAATGCCAATGCCCGCCGGAAATGTGTCACGGCCAGGTGCGAATCCCCAGTGGCAAACTCCAACGAGGCCAGATTCATATACGTTTCCGTGCTGGGATCGAAAATCGCCGCTAAGCGTAATTGATATAAGGCTTCGGCGTTTCTTCCCTGTCGTTGCAGGAGGGCAGCATAGAGCTTGTGTGTTGGTGATGCATTGGGACGAATCTTTAAAGAGGTTAAATAATCCTGCTCGGCCTCCGCAAACTTGCCTTGCATGGTCAGCGTATGCCCGAGATCCATCCAGGCATCACAATTATCCGGGTCATATTTTACCGCGAACTGAAATTGTTCCAATGCCCCGGAATAGTCCCCTTTTTTAGCCTGGATGATACCCAGTTCATTATACGCATCCCGGGCGGACGGGTTTTTGGCGATGGTGTCCGCCAGCAATTTTTCCGGCGTGCTGAACACCTCCGCGCGCTGGAAACACAATACTGAGCTCCCCAAAACAAGGATCCCAGCCACGCACCGATAAACAGTTTGGTTTGGCAGAGCGGAAATGGCCGATGCCGCAAGCGCCACAATTGCAGCCAATGCAGGGTACTGAAGATGGTCGGAAACCTGCCACATCGTCAAAAACTGGGCATCAAAGAATCCCAGCGAAGGAAAGAGCATGGCGAGAAAACACCCGAGACCGAAAAGTGCGTGCCGGCCCCAACTGTGCCGGAACCACAGGCACAAAATGAAAAGGACACACACAAGGACATCCGGCAGGAAAGCCGTTACTGTATGCGGATCAATTGTCCAGCGAGGGTATTGAACGCATAAGTTGAAAGGAAAAAGTGCTTTGCCAAGATAGAACCAGAAGCAGTATCCCGCCCCGGCTACCCGCTGGGGAAAGCTCGCTGGGGGAAGTGGTAATTCAGTCGTCGCCAGGGCCTGGTGCTTTTGAAACCAAATGGACATCAGTCCAAAGGCAAACGACAGCACAAAGAACGGCAGCGTATGGAGGATATCTTTATCGGTGATTCGCCGCCGCTGCCACATAGCACAGAAAAGCAGCAACACAGGAAGCACAACGACAGTCGTTTTAGCCAGCAACGCCAACACAAAGGCGACCAGCGAAATGGTGTACCATAAGGTAGCATGGCTGCGTCTTTGACCGCTTGAGGCCTGTTCCGTTGGGTACAATGCCGTGGCTTCGTAGCGAAGGTAAGCGAGGAAGCTCAAAATAAAGAACGGGAGGGAAAGGGTGTTTTTCAATTCTGAAATCCGCGCGACCGAATTGACACAAACGGGATGGACGGCAAATAGCGCCGCTGCCAGCCATGCGCCGGGGATTTCCAATCGCACCAGCAATCGCCAGAACAAAATCGAGCTGATGGCCTGGAGCGCGATGTTGACGACGTGATAACCGGCGGGATTGGGTCCAAACACCAGATGTTCTACCCACCAGCCGAATGCGGCGAGGGTGAAGTCCATCTGGAACCAGAGGTTGTACGGCGTCATGGTGCCGTTGATGAGTGGATTGAAGTTTCCGACCCACCATGAATCGTCCATCAGGAAACTTCCGGGCAGGACCGGACAATAAGCGGCGAAGGTCAGCAGTACGATGACCAGTGCACCTACGGCCAGTGTGCGGCAGCGATTGCCTTCTGATTCTGAGTTCATGGCAGTCCGGCAGGAGAAGCAGCACGTGCCGAATGTTCAAGCAAAAAAGGCGAGCCCGGTTGGGCTCGCCTTTGAAGATTCATAAGAGCTTACAGCCCTTTGCCGATCATGTACTTGAGCAGGTCGGCGACGCGGCAGCTATAGCCCCATTCGTTGTCGTACCAGCTAATGAGCTTGAAGAAGCGCTTGTTCAATTCGATGCCGGAGCCGGCGTCAAAGATCGAACTGGACTTGCTGTGGATGAAATCCGAGCTGACGACTTCGTCCTCGGTGTATTCCAAAATACCTTTCAAGTAGCTCTCGCTGGCGCGTTTCATCGCCGCGGAGATTTCCGCGTAGTTCGTTTCTTTCACGGTGCGGACCGTGAGGTCAACGACGGAAACGGTGGGTGTCGGCACGCGGAAGGACATGCCGGTGAGCTTGCCTTTAACTTCGGGGCAAACGAGGCCGACGGCCTTGGCTGCACCGGTGGTGGACGGAATCAAATTGATGGCCGCGCTGCGACCGCCTTTCCAGTCTTTCTTGCTGGGGCCGTCCACAGTCTTTTGCGTGGCGGTGTAGCTATGCACGGTGGTCATCAGGCCTTCTTCGATGCCGAAGCCTTCCTTGAGCAGCACATGGACGAGCGGCGCGAGGCAGTTCGTGGTGCAACTGGCATTGGAAATGACCGTGTGCTTGGCCGGGTCGTACTTCTCATGGTTCACGCCCATCACGACAGTGATGTCTTCGTTTTTGCCAGGGGCGGAAATAATGACTTTCTTCGCGCCGGCATTGACGTGGCCGTAGGCGGATTTGGGATTGGTTTTGTCGGCATCGGTAAACAGGCCAGTGGATTCGATCACGACATCCACGCCGAGCGCTTTCCACGGCAGTTCTGCCGGGGTCTTGGCGCTGACGACTTTGATTTCCTTGCCGTTGACGATAAGGACATCGTCTTCCGCTTTATCAGCGGCGGATTTTTTGGAGCCGACAGTGCCCTGGAAACGGCCCTGGGTGGAATCGTACTTGAGCAGGTAGGCGAGGTTGTCCGCAGGGACGATATCGCCGACCGCGACGACTTCGACGTCCGAGCCGATCATGCCCTGTTCCGCAATCGCGCGGAAAACGAGGCGACCGATACGACCAAATCCATTAATAGCAATTTTAACTGGCATATTTTTAACTTTCTAAATTTCGGAAAATTATTGTTGCCCGAAGCAGATAATTTATCAGCGCGCAGCCAACCGTCAATGATGATTTCAGTTGGTAGTTGAGTGCTGAGAGAAAAGCGGTGACGTATTGCGTGTTCCATCAAGTATAGAGGGCAGATGAGTGCCTCCGGGGGCCCTTCCGTAGCCTTCCAATGGCCATTAAAGGTGGCCGAAATGCAGATGTTTAGCGACAGACAGACGCGATGGATACGGGTTTTTACCTCCCCCCCGGGGGGGTCTTGCCTAGGCTTGCATAGCCTTGCCTAAGGTTGCCTGGGCTTGCACGCGTTTGCAGCCCGCACAAACGGATTAAAGTAATCTTTTTTTTCCGAAAAACCCTTTAAAAGGTTGGAGAAGGCTTTAAAAGGCTTAAATCCTTTACGCGAATTTCGCTAATTAACGCGAAAAACTTTTTACAGAAGCAAACGAAGGTAACGAAGCCGATGCCGACGTGAAACGGCGTAAACGTCCGGGGCTTTCAGTCAGAGACTCGTCACCTCGTCTCCTACACCAAAACCGCATATGCCAAAGAACGCTCTGACCACCAAACCCTGGTAAAGGTGGCAACGGCCATTTTACCACGTCCCGCCTATTGCTGGAACCGAAACTTGACTCCTAGTTGTTCACGCGAATGCTGGAATCACGAGGAATGAAAGGCAGGCAAAATCAATCGGGATCCAATGAAAGCATCACTGCAAGGGAATCCATATAATCACGCCAATGAACTATTTTGCGGTCCTTAATGGTAATGATAGAACAAAAGCGGTTATCGTAAGGTTTTCGGGTACCAGGGACAATGCCATGAACCGCATATTCCAGGATGATAACGCCTGGGTGGACGGACTTATGCACCCGTAGATTATCGGCGGAATGAAGAATGTTGGTATAACCGCCAAACCAGTCCATGTAGGCTGCGCGCCCCTTAATTTTTTTAGTAAATCCGGGAATGTGATAGAGAAACTCAAAAACCGCGTTTTCTGCGACAGCATCCCAAAAATGCCTACCCTCCACTTCGCCTTTCAAGCCCTCCATGATAATGCTAAAAAATGGCCCGGCATTGTTGTTAAAGGCAGGGTGGTTTCTATCCAGCTTTTTTGCCCTGGCAGGTTTTCTTTTCATGCTGGTTGATTGGCGGCGTCCCATCCGGCCAAGACAGGGAGGGTATTAAAGCTTCTCCGGCTGGCCCATGAGCTGGCCGATGCGCTGGAGGAGACGGCCGGCGGCGCCGCCGTCGAGCACGCGATGGTCGAAGCTCAGGGTAAGATTGGCTTCAGTGACAGGGACGAATTGATTTTTTTTCTCGTCCCAATGCGGCGCAGGACGGCCCGCACCCATGCCGAGCACGAGGGTTTGTTCAGGCAAAGGGATCGGGGTGGCCCAACTCAAGCCGAAGGTGCCGAAATTGGTGACGGTGGCAATCGAACCACCAGTGGCATCGGCGGGGAGTTTGCGCTGGCGAGCGAGTTCGACCAGTTCGTTGTAGCGTTCGGTCAACTGAGGGAGCGTTTTTTGGTCCGCATGGCGGATGACCGGGACAAGCACGCCGTCCTCGGCTTCAACCGCGAAGCCGACGTCAATGGAGCCGGGGTGAACAATCTTGCTGCCCACGAGGCGGCCGGCGGGCGCGGAATTTTCTGAAAGGGCAATCGCCAGCGCGCGCAAAGCATAAAGGGCCGGGCCGGGCTTGGGATTGGAGGTTTTGCGGTGTTTAAGAAGCGCATCCAATTGCACGGGCAGGCCGACGGTGGCCAGCGGGCGGGTCCAACTGCGGCGCATGGCATCGGCAACGGCGACGCGCATGGACGATGCCCCACTCATTTTCTGCCGCTCCAGGTTCGTTATAAATTTTTCAAAATCTTCGATAGTGACTCGGCCGGCTGAGCCACTGCCGGCTACACCGGCTAAATCCGCCGAGCTTAATCCGAGCTCAGCCATGCGCGCCTTGAGGCGGGGGGAAAGGTAGCTGGCGCCGGCGGCGTTGGCCGGGACAGGCAAACCGCGCACGGTAGGCTGCACGCGCGCTTTACCGTTGCCGTTACTGTCGCCTTTGTTTACGCGGTCGGTATCAGATTGTTTCGCCGGCGGAGGAACGTCCAGGCCAAGGCGCGCCGCTTCTTCTTTCGTGGCTTCGATATGACCGAGCACGGCGCCGACGGCATAGCTTTCGTCGAGTTGCGCGGCAAATTTTTCGATTTTACCACTGCATGGTGAGGTGACCGTCATCGTGGCCTTGTCGGTTTCCACTTCGATGACATTTTGGTCGGCGGTGACGGTATCCCCGGGTTTGACAAGGAAGGCGACGATTTTAGCCTCGGCAATGGATTCGCCGAGCTGGGGCATGATGACGGGGACTCTCATTGGTTCAAAAGATTTCTGGCGGCAGCGACGACGCTGCGGGTAGTGGGACGATGCTCAATCCAGAGATTATGATGATACGGCACCGGGGTGTCCTTGGCATTGAGCCGTTGCGGTGGCGCATCAAGCAGGCCGAAGCCTTCCGCAGTGACACGCGCGATGACTTCCGCGGTCACCCCACCCCACGGCCACGCTTCACCCACGCAAAGAAGTTTGCCGGTGCGCGCGACGCTGGCGACGATGGTATCGGTATCAAGCGGTTTAACGGAACGGAGGTCCACGACTTCGACTTCCCAGCCATCGCCGGAAAGCTCGTTAGCGGCCTCGAGGGCTTCATGCACCATGGCGCTATAGGTGACAATGGTCAGGTCGCGTCCTTCGCGTGCAATGCGGGCCTTGCCGATGGGCAGCGCTTCATCCGGCAATTTTTCGGCCTTCAAATGGCGGTAAAGGAATTTGTGCTCGCAAAAAATGACCGGGTCATCCAGGGCGACTGCTTCGAGCAACATGGAATAAGCGTCTTCCACGGTCGCCGGCGTCAGCACAATCAAACCGGGGTAGTGGGCGTAAATGGCCTCAACACACTGGCTGTGAAAGGGCCCGCTGCCGGACGTGCCGCCGAAGGGAAGACGTACGGTTATGGGACAACTTACATTCGTCCGCCAAAAAAGCGTGCCGGCCTGGTTAACGATTTGGTTGAAGCCCACGACGGAGAAATCCGCGAATTGCATTTCGATGATGGGCCGCATGCCTTCAATGGCCGCACCGACCGCCATGCCGACCATGGCGTCTTCGGAAATGGGCGAATCGAGAACACGTCCAGGAAATTCCGCCGCCAGGTTTTTAGTGGCTTTAAACGCGCCGCCAAAGCCGCCGACGTCCTGCCCGTAAATAAATACGCGCGGGTCATCGCGCAAGGCGCGCGCCTGGGCTTCGCGAATGGCTTCGATGTAGGTAAGACTCACGTTTTAATGCTCCGAATGGCCTTCGCTCAGGTGGTGGGAAGAAATCGCGCGCCATTCCTCGGCAAACGGATCAGGCGCGGGCTCACGCTGGACCTGGGCAACGGCAGCCTCGATTTCATGGACAATTTCCTCGCGCATGCCCGTGATATGCGAGGCGGTAATCCATTTCTGCCGCACCAGAAATTCTTCCGCGACTTCCAGGCAATCGCGCCCGAGCGGCGATTTTTTTAATTTGGGGTCCACGTAATCGGCGGGATCATGTTCGCCGTGGCCGCAAAGCCGGAGAAGATTGGCCACCACCATCTGCGGGCCGCCGCCTTTGCGGGCGCGGGAGACGGCCTGGGAAACGATTTTCATGCAGGCGGCGAAATCCGTGCCGTCAACCGTCTGAACGGGCACGCCATAACCCGCGGCTTTGTCGGCGAGACTCTCGCAGGCGAACTGGCGGGCGGTGGGCGTGGAATAGGCGTATTGGTTATCGGCGACGATCAAAACCAGCGGCAATTTTTCCACGGCGGCCTGATTGATGGCTTCGTGAAAGGAACCGGTGGAAGTCGCGCCATCACCGATGCAGGTGGCGCCGACGGTCCCAAACTTTTTCTGGAAGCGGCGCGCGAGCAAAATACCGTTCACGACGGAAATCATGGCGCCCAGGTGGCTAATCATGGGAAGGAGGCCGTCATGGGGCGAACCCCGGTGGACGTTGCCGTCGCGGCCGCGCATGGGGCCGAGGGGCGAGCCTAAATAGGTGCGGACAGAATCGAGGACGGTTTCGCCAAAGGCCAGCCGGCCGGCGGCGTCGCGAATGAGCGGCGCAAAAACGTCGCCTTTTTGGAGAGAAACTCCCAAGGCCGCGCTGAGGGCTTCCTGCCCGCGGCCAAGAAAAACGCCGCCATTAATTTTTCCGGAACGGGAAAGCGCAGCGAATTTATCGTCAAGCATGCGCGCCAGCAACATGAAGCGAAATGCAGACAAATAAATGTCGCGCTCTGATTTCGTTCCGTGAGACGGCTCCGTGTCGAATGCCGTTTGCACCATAGAGAAAGTTTATCGTGAAAACCGCCGGTCAGCAACATCTAACCGCAAATTGGCATCAACGCGCCGCCTGTTCCGGGACCGTAGTGGCAGAAGTATCGGCGCGGCGAACACCGCCCTGTACAGTGATGCTGCCGTTGTCTTCCTGGTGCAATCGGGGATGGCTTTTTACATAATTATACCTGTCCTGCTTAATGATCTCGCCATTGGGATTGACGATGGCGTAAATGAAAGTAGTAGCGCCGTCCTGATACAGGACGTGCAAATCACTGGCGGGATCGAGCTGGGCTTCGGGCTGGCCGAAAGAAATCATGGGGCCAATGGCGCGTACCTTGACGACGCTGGCGGAGGATTCATCCGTGACCTGGACGTAAAGGCGAAGTTGATCGCGCAGATAATTTGCCTCGATCAAGGTGTATTTGCGGACGTCGGGCGGAGAATTGCTAGCTTGTGAATTGGGAACGCCAAATGTCTGAGCCCATAATTCTGACCCGTGAATGACATCGAAATCCTGCGACGGGCTCGTGATATCGGTATTCCATGTGCCGATATGCACGGTGGCGGTGACTTTAAAGCGGCCGTCGCTGCCAAGCCCAAAATAAGGTCCCAGATCTACACGTTTGGTGGCTACTTCCGAGGTGCCCAAATCAAAGGGACCATAGACCGGAGGATCGGATTTTTTGGACACCACCGGACCATCCTTCGATTCCACCAGGAATGAGAGCCAGACATTGTCCGCGCCTAAATGGAGCGTTTCCCCGGAACGATTCGTGATGTGGACGTATACAGGAACGGATTCACCGGGCAAAAAGTGCTCTTGATCCATTGTGACGCTGACGCTGACCTGCGCCGACGTGACAAAGGCCGCCAGGACAAGGCCTAACGAAAGAAATAAAGCTTTCATGAACACAAACATAATAAAGGAACTGGCACAGAAGATGCAACAGAAAAGAACTGCCGGAACCCACTATTATCTACATTGGAAAAATGTGGAAAGATAGTGTAATATCTTGTGCAACGGGCAAGCGACGTTTTATATTTTCGTCGTTAACGTCTTTTACATGGCAAGACCTAACAATATTACGATGTGCAGTTTCTGCGGCAAGTCGCATGCAGAAGTGCGGAAACTCATCTCCGGGCCGGGCGTCTACATCTGCGACAACTGTATTATTCTTTGCAAGAACGTCCTCGACCGCGAACTGCAGGTGCAAAACCAAAAACGGCAGCCGAAATTCTCGGTGCCCAAGCCGGCGGAAATCAAACGGCAACTGGATTTGTATTGCGTAGGCCAGGAACAGGCCAAGAAAACTCTCGCAGTGGCCGTCCACAATCATTTCAAGCGCATTCAACCGGAGGCAGAAGAAGAAAGCGGCCGCGCCAGCGCCGCCAATTCGCGGCACGGTGACGTGGAAATCGAGAAGAGCAATATTTTGATGATCGGCCCGACGGGCTCCGGCAAGACATTGCTGGCTCGTACGCTGGCGAAAATCCTGGATGTCCCCTTTGCGATTGCGGACGCGACGACGCTGACCGAAGCCGGCTACGTGGGCGAAGACGTGGAGAATATTGTTTTGCGCTTGCTGCAAAACGCGGATTACGACGTGAAGCGCGCGCAGCGCGGCATTGTTTACATTGACGAGATTGACAAGATCGCCCGCAAGGCCGAAGGACCATCCATCACGCGCGACGTGAGCGGTGAAGGCGTGCAGCAGGCGCTGTTGAAAATCCTCGAAGGAACGATTTGCAATGTGCCACCGCAAGGCGGGCGCAAGCATCCGCAGCAGGAATATATCCGCGTGGATACGACGAATATATTATTCATCTGCGGCGGGGCGTTTGTGGGCCTGGAACGGGTGATTCAACGCCGCATGGGCCGCAACGTGATGGGCTTCGGCGCGATGGATGAAGCGCATAAAGCCGCCGCCGTCGAACGCGCGGAAATCCTCCAGCATGCTGAGCCGGAAGATTTGCTTAACTTTGGGTTTATCCCCGAATTCATTGGCCGCCTGCCTATCCTGACGACGCTGGCGGAATTGACCGAGCCGCAATTGATTTCCATTTTGACGGAGCCAAAGAACGCGCTAACGAAGCAGTTCGCCAAGCTGATGGCGATGGAAGGCGTGGACCTGGAATTTACGCCGGATGCGTTGCATGAATTGTCCACCCAGGCGCTGAAGAAAGGCACCGGGGCGCGGGCGTTGCGAGGGCTGATTGAAAAGCTGATGCTGGATTTAATGTTCGATGTGCCGGAAGTGGCCGACATCGTGCATGTGAAAATCACGGCGGCGGTAGTGCGCGGCGACAGCAAGCCGATCGTGCGCAAGAAGCAGGACGCCGAGGCGGCGTAATTACTTCCCCTTTTTCCCAAAGCTCCAAAATATCAGCCAGGCGGCCAGGGCCACCAGGAGGATGATCCACCAGACAAAGCGGAGTTCGCCGGAGAAGGCTTTTACCAATTCAAACACCGCCGGGAAAATTAAGCAGAGAACGATAATGACGATCACCATGCCGGCGATCGTCAGAAAAAATGCCCAGCGCGGATTCATTGGTTATTGCGATTGCCCGTGCGTTTGTGATTGAACGTCGCCGAGGGGCAAAAGGATATTGGCGCCGCTGGCGCCGTTGCCCACTACGAGCGGTGATTTTCCGTCCCACTTTTCCACAATCTGCAACTGGATATAATTGGGATTTTCTTTGAGCGCCTCGCCCCGGACTTTCATTGCCTCGGCTTCGCCTTTGGCAGTGATGACCGTGGTATCAGCATCAATTTGCGCCTTTTGTTGCGTGAACTTGGCTTTGTCTGCTTCCTGTTCCTGAACCATTTTTGCTTCGATGGCGTCTTCCA
>DATJXK010000115.1:0-12176 GCA_035500235.1 Pseudomonadales bacterium
ACCAAAATAGCTCTTCCGCTTTGCGGCTGCGCTACGGTTCGCTACGCTCACCTGCGCTCCGCCGCAAAGCGGAATGTCACCCATCCGGTGAGGATAAAGTGTCACCTATCCGGTGAGGAGGTTCCGAGTCTCGCCCCACCAAAATAGCTACGGCCCTAGCTCCACTCGGGGAATTGACTTTTATTTAAATCTAACGTGGCGATGGAAGTCATATCTGATTCATCCAAAGTAAAGTCAAAGATGTTCACATTCTCCGCGATGTGCGGTTTCTGGTGAGACCGGGGGATGGCGATGACTCCCCTTTGGTAATGCCAGCGCAGGCTCACTTGTGCCACGGTCTTATTGTACTTCTTGCCGATCGCAGCGAGGGTCTCATTGGTGAAAAGCCCGTTGCGGCCTTCCGCCAGAGGAGCCCAGGCTTCCATTTGGATGCCGTGTTGCTTTAAGTAATCGTGCTCCTTGTCTTCCTGGAAAAACGCGTGAGTTTCGATTTGATGGACGGCGGGTTTCACGTCGGTATTGTTAATCAAGTAATCCAGTTGATCGAAATCGGCATTGCTCATGCCGATAGCCTTGATTTTGCCGTCGTGATAGAGTTCCTCCATGGCTTTCCAGGAGCCCTTCCAATCGCCGCCATTCGGCCGATGGATCAGGTAGAGGTCCAAATAATCCGTCTGGAGATTATCAATCGAGGTTTGAAAACCTTTTTTCGTGCCTTCGTATCCCATATCGGCCTTCCAAAGTTTGGAAGTGATAAAAATTTCCTGGCGATTGATTCCGCTTTGTTTGATCCCGATGCCTACATTTTTTTCCGAGTTGTAGATCATGGCAGTGTCAATGAGACGGTAACCACAAGAGATGGCATCAACCACGAGCTGGGGGCCGTCCTCGCTGCTGAGGGTCATCGTGCCGAGGCCGAGCCGGGGCATTGGCACTCCGTTATTGAGGGTGACCGACGGGATGGAATTCTTCGAGGCCCCGGCGCCAGGCACGGCCAGGGACGACGCGGTGCCAAGGCTAAAGAACATGGCTGAAGCGGCAAATCCCGCGCTGGTGTGCAGGAATTGGCGGCGGTTGAGTCCGTTGGGATTGGGTTCTTTATTCATAGTGGCGGTTTATATTGATGCATTGCGGCGGCGGAGACACAGAAACTTTAACAGTGAACCTGAGTTTTGGAAAGGGGGCAGTCGCGGTGGCATTCGCGCTTGCCCAACCGAAGCTTCAGCGAAGGCGGGCGTGCCGCGTCGTAGTCCCATCCTTCCGAACGAAGCGGGCGTGCCGCGTCGAAGTCCCGCCCCGCGGGACGAAGACGGGTGAACAACTAGGAGTCAAGTTTCGGTTCCGGTTTGGACGGCCTGTGGTAAAATGACCTTTGCTCTTTGAAATCGGAGGAAGGGGTCTGCTACGGGGTGCGTTTGCTAGACTTCAGTAATTAGCGGATTGGCGAATGCAAGCCTAGGCAAGGCTAAGCAAGCCTATGCAAACCCTCCCCCCTCCCCCTTCGGCCCGACCACGTCAAAATGCCCTTGAACCTTTGCGTGAGAAAATTGGCGTCAATTCGCGTAATTCGCGTAAAAGTCCGGAGCCGTTTTAGTTTGATGTTTTGGCGTATCATTAAGAAAATTGCGGGACATGCAAAAAGTTCTCGATTATCTGAAACAAAACCAGGCGCGTTTCGTAGGCGAATTATGCGAGTTCCTGCGGTTCCCGAGTGTCTCGGCGCAGTCGAAGCACAAAGACGATTTGCAGGCGTGCGCGAAATGGGTGGCGCAGCATTGCAAGAAAATCGGCCTGGACGCCGAAGTGTGCCAGACGGCAGGCCACCCAATCGTACTGGCAAAAACAGCCGGGGCGAGCCGGGACGGCACGCGTCGTCCGCATTTTATGGTGTATGGGCACTACGACGTACAGCCGCCGGAGCCGCTGGAATTGTGGCACACGCCGCCGTTTGAACCGCGCATTGCGGGACGGCAACTGTTCGCGCGCGGCTCCACGGACAACAAGGGCCAGATTCTGGCGCACCTGAAAGCGGTGGAGGCGTACCTGAAAACGGGAACTCCCCTGCCCTGCGATCTGACGTTTGTCATTGAAGGCGAAGAAGAAGTAGGTGGCGCGAATCTCACGAAATTTCTGAAAGAGCGGCGCAAGGAATTGCAGTGCGACGGCGTGGTGGTCTCGGATTCGGGCATGCCGGACAAAAAGCACCCGGCGCTCACGTATGCGCTGCGCGGGATTATCGCGTTTGAAATCGTCGTGCACGGGCCATCGCGGGACCTGCACTCAGGCGTGTTTGGGGGATCGCTGGAAAACCCGGCGATGGCGCTGGCGGTATTGCTCTCAAAATTGCGCGACAAAAACGGTCGCATCACTGTGCCGCATTTCTACGATGACGTGGAATCGCTTTCGGCGTTCGAACGCAAGCAATTCAAGCGGCTGCCGACGAAGGATTCGGAACTGGCGAAATTGCTGGGCGTAAAAAAGTTGTTCGGTGAAAAGGGTTTCACAGCCACGGAACAGCGGAGCGCGCGGCCGACGTTTGAGATCAACGGCCTGACGAGCGGTTACCAGGGCGAAGGGAGCAAGACGATCGTGCCGGCGTGGGCGCGGGCGAAAATCACGTGCCGCCTGGTGCCAAACCAAAAGCCGGCGAAGATTAACAAGCTGGTGTGCGATTACATCAAGAAGCTTTGCCCGCCGACGGTGCGGCTGGAGATCGAAGCAGGCCACGGAGCGGACCCGTATTTGGTATCGCCGACGGGCGAACATGCCCAGGCAGCGATGCGGGCATTGCGCGCGGCGTTCGGTTGCGAGCCGGTGTTGTTGCGCGAAGGTGGTTCGATCCCCATCGTGAACGACTTCAAAAAAGTTTTGGGCGCGGAGACGTTGTTGCTCGGGCTGGGTTTGCCGGACGATAACGCGCATTCACCAAACGAGAAATTTGACCTGGATAATTTTGAGAACGGCCAGCGCATGAGCGCATTTCTATGGCAGGAACTGGCCTGAGTCTGCCTGGCAGAAAACCGTTGAGGATAGCGATATGATAGCGCGCCCTCTCACCCCCAGCCCTCTCCCCCGATGGGGGCGAGGGAGTGAGAGCGCTCACATTTATCGAATGGCGCTCTACCTATGAGCCCCAAAACCTTTCTTCTGATTGCCGGCGAACCGAGTGGCGATTTACTCGCGTCGGAGCTGGTGACGGCATTGCGAGATTCGATTCCGGGCGCACATTTTATCGGGGCAGGCGGCCCGCGCATGGCTGCGGCGGGCGTGGAACTGTCCGTGGACATGATGGCGCATGCGATGGTAGGCATCCCGACCGTTGGGAAATATTTCGCGCTACGGCGGCTCTCGCATGAATTGCTGACGCTGGCCCGCGAACGCAAGGCGGACGCCATCATCGGCGTGGATTACGGCGGGTTCAATTTGCGCTTCGGGCATTTGGTGAAGGAGTACGTGCGCAATAACCAGTTTGGGAGCTGGAACCCGAAGCTGGTGCAGTTCGTATCGCCGCAGGTGTGGGCGTCGCGCCCGGGCCGGGCGAAGCAACTGGAGGCGGATTATGATTTGCTGCTGAGCATCTTCCCTTTCGAGAAAGAATGGTATGCGAAGCGCGTGCCGAAGTTGCGCGTGGAATTTGTCGGGCATCCGCTGGTGGATAGAATCCAGAAGACGAAGGGCGGAGGGCGGAAAGCGGAGGGAAAGACGATTTTACTATTGCCCGGGAGCCGAAAGAGCGAGTTGTACCGACATTTGCCGGTGATGTTGGGGGCGCTGGAGTATATCCGCGGGCAGGTGCCGGGCGTGCGAGCGAAGATGGTTTTGCCCAATGAACAAATGAAAAGTCTGGCGGCAAAAGCAGAAGACGCCGGCGTGGAAATCCAGACCGGCAATGTGCCGGAGGCGCTGACGGGGGCGGATCTGGCGATTACCAAAACCGGCACGGTGACGATGGAGTGCGCGTTTTTTGGCGTGCCGGCGGTGACGATTTACAAAAAATCCTTGCTGGGCCTGGCGATTGACCTGGGCATCATCACCGTGAAATCGCTGACGATGCCGAACCTGATGGCGGATGAAGCGGTGTATCCGGAATTTTTGGCGGAGGCAGCCACAGCGGAAAATGTGGCGTTGGCGGCGTTGCGACTGCTGCGGGACGAGTCACGGCGGGAGCATATCAAAGCGCAACTCGCAAGTGTGGTGGCATCGCTCGGCGAACCGGGCGCGAGCCGCCGGGCCGCGGCGGCGGTTTTAAGTTTATTCAAATGAAAGACCTGACGCCCTTTTGGATAAAAACGAAGGCGCTGATGTTTTTAGTGATCGGCGGGGCGTCGGTGGTTTTGATTTTGATCGGCATGCCGGACTGGAGAACGGCAGTGCTGCTGGCGCTGGCGATCTGGAGTTTTTGCCGGCTTTATTATTTTGCGTTTTATGTGATCGAAAAATACGTTGACCCGGGCTACAAATTTTCCGGGCTGATGTCGTTCGTAAAATACCTGCTGCAGCGAAGGCGCTAATGGATTTGTCAAGCGGTGGCAGTGGGGATAGATTTCAGAACCGTGTTGACCACCCAACAACTTGGCCCGCTCAACGCAGCCAACTGCGCCCTGGCCGTGGACAACCTCACGCGGCAGCTTTACGCCACGGACGCTTCGCCTTACCAAATCGTGCCGCAGGCGGTGGCATTTCCGAAAAACGCAGGCCAGGCGAGCTCGATCATCCAGGCGGCGGCACAGGGAGGCGTGCCGGTGATTCCGCGCGGCGCGGGTACGGGACTTTCCGGCGGGGCGATTGGCGACGGGCTTATCGTCGATTTTGCGCGGCATAACCGGAAGATTGGGAAACTGGATTTGGAGCGGCGCACGGTGCACGTGGGGGCAGGCGTGGTGCTGGACCAGTTGAATGCGTTTTTGCGGCCGCATCATTTGCGGTTTGGGCCGGACGTAGCGACGAGCTCGCGCGCGACGCTGGGCGGAATGATCGCGAACGATTCGTCGGGCTCGCATGCGCCGGTTTACGGCACGACGGGGATGCACGTGGCGGGACTGGAGATTGTCACTTCGGACGGGGCAGTCATTGAGGTGAACGAGACCGGGGACACGCTGCCGAAGCAGCGCGGGCTAATCGAAAGCATTGTCAGCTTCAATGAGGTGGCGATTCGCGAGCGGTTTCAACCAGGTCTGGTAAAACGCTGGCCGGGGTACGCGCTGGCGCGCGCGACAGAAAACCCGAGGAACCTGATGCACATTTTATCCGGCAGCGAAGGAACGCTGGCGGCGATTTTTTCCGCAGAATTAAAACTCGTTCCCGTGCCGGAAGAACGCGGCGTGGGCCTGCTCTTTTTTGATTCGGTGGCGGAGGCAATGCAGGCGACGGAGGACCTGCTGGACTTGAAGCCGGCGGCGATCGAGCACATTGATCGTCCGCTTTTTGACGAAACACGCGGCGAACGGGAATATGAAGCCGTTCGTAATTTGCTCGAACTGGACACGAAGCCGTGCGAAGCGATTTTAATCGTCGAATTTTTTGACGGCGCGCAGGAACAGTTGACTAAGTTGCAGAAAAAGAAATTGGGTGTGCGGAAATTGATGCTCCAAACGCAGGAACAGGCGGACCTGGTTTGGGAATTGCGCAAGGCGGGATTGTCGCTGCTGACGAGCCGCCGGGGAAACGCCAAGCCGGCGTGCTTCATCGAGGATGCGGCGGTGCGCCCGAGAGATTTGCCGGCGTACGTGGCAGGGCTGGAGGATTTGATGAAGCGCGTGGGCGTGAACGCATCGTACTACGGCCATGCAGCGTCGGGACTACTGCACGTGCGACCGGTGCTGGATTTGCACAGCGCGGAAGATCTTAAAAAATACCGGCAGATTGCCAACGAAGTTTCGGCGCTGGTTTTGCAATTCAAAGGTTCGCTGGCGGGCGAACATGGCGTGGGGATGGCGCGCTCGGAATTTCTCAAGCAGCAGGTGGGCGAGGAGCTTTACCAGCTCATGCGGGAAATCAAACTGTCGTTCGACCCGAATAATTTGTTTAACCCGGGCAAAATCATTTGGGAGGGACAATACGAAATCGACAAGAACCTTCGCATGGGCGCGGGTTACTCTTTGAAACTGCCGTTCGAACCGCAACTGGCTTTTGCGGCGCGCGACGGGTCTTTCACGGCGAATTTGGAACAATGCAACGGCAGCGGCGTTTGCCTGAAACAGACGCCGACGATGTGTCCGACGTATTTGGCGACGGGCGAGGAAATCATGTCCACGCGCGGACGGGCAAATGTCATCCGCGCAGCGCTGGAAAAACGCGAAATTGCCGATCCGCTGGCATCGGCGGAACTGGACGCGGCGTTGAGCAATTGCCTTTCCTGCCGCGCATGCGTGACGGAATGCCCATCGAATGTAAATTTACCGCTGCTCAAAGCAGAAATGTTGCATGCGCGCATTCGCCGGGATGGGCTGACGTTGCGTGAAAGAATGTTAAGCCAGGTGGATGAGCTGGGGCGATGGGGATGCGCGATACCGCGTACGGCCAATGCGATTTTGAACTCCGGACTTTTTCGCAACACGATGGGAAGGATTTTGGGATTGGCGCGGGAACGCACGTTGCCGCCGTTTGCGAAGAAACGGTTTGATCGCTGGTTTACCAAACGGGAGAACCGGCCGACACCGACGCGCGGCCGGGTAGTCCTCTGGGACGATACGTTCGTGCGCTATTATGAGCCGCATATTGGGATGGCTGCGGTCACGGTTTTGGAGGCAGCCGGTTTCGAGGTTGTTTTGCCGGTGAAACGCAAGTGTTGCGGGCGTCCGGCGTTCAGCCAGGGAAACCTGGAAGAAGCCGGGAAGTGCGGACGCGAAAACCTGGCCGTGCTGGCAGAAACCGGCGATGCGCCGATTATTTTCCTGGAACCATCCTGCTACTCAATGTTTGCGGAAGATTATCACGAATTAAAACTGCCGGGGGCAGGATTGATTTCGCAGCGCTGTTTTTTGTTCGAAGAATTTATCGACAACCTGTTGGAGCAGGAACCTAATGCATTGTCGTTCGACAGTGAACGGGAACGGATTGCGATCCATGCGCATTGCCATGCGAAATCGCTCTTGAAAGCAGGCTGCACAAACAGGCTGCTGCGGCGGTTGCCCAATCGTGAGGTGACGTTACTGGATACGGGATGCTGCGGAATGGCGGGCGCATTTGGCATGCTGGAGTCGAAGTATGAACTGTCGATAAAGATCGCCGATGCGATGGTGGAAAAAATCAAGGCGATGCCATTCGGGACGATTGTGATCGCGTCGGGCACGAGCTGCCGGCACCAGATACAGCACACCGTGCCGATAAAACTGCGGCATACGGCGGAGCTTTTAGCGGAGTCGTTGCGAGTTTAAAAAGATCGCGTATTAAACTATTTAACTATGAAGCGGCCTATCGCTTCTTCCGCCTCATTAATCCGTTTCTGAAGTTGCGGTTTTTGCGCCGGGTTTTTCTTAATGTCACCTTGCCACAACGAAATAGCCTTATTGTAATCGGATAATGCATCTAGCGAATCTCCTTTTTTATCCTCGGAAACTCCGCGGTTGTAATAGGCGACGGCGTAATTTGTATTTAAATCTATTGCTTTTGTGTAGTCGGCGATAGCTTCATCCCTATCGCCTTCGTTGTCCTTTATATTACCTCGAATGTCATAAGCCACGTATGCATCCGGCTCCAGTTCGATAGCTTTGTTACAATCGACCAAAGCTCCGTCTAAATCGCCTTTAACGCCTTTGGCGCTGGCGCGATTGCAGTAGGCCATTCCAAAATCAGGCTTAAGGTCAATTGCCTTACTATAGTCAAGAATTGCGGCGTCAAAATGACCACTGTTGACTTCAACATTTCCACGATGAAAATAGGCATCGGAATCGTCGGGTTTCAGTTCTAATGCCCGAGTGTAATTGGTCAAAGCACCGTCTAAATTCCCAAGCTTTTCATCGTTCCTACCGGCTTGAATATAATCGTCGGCAGTTTGGCCAAAAGATACTGCCGCTGTGAACAGCAGAAGTGATAGCAAGTACGCCAATTTCATTTCTTCAACAAGGCACTGAACAAGTCTATTGGCAGCGGCAAAAAAGTGGTCGTGTTATTTTCGCCTGCCATTTCGCGCATGGTTTGAAGATAGCGCAATTGGAGGGCCATGGGCTCTTTGCTGATGACGGCGGCGGCCTGGGCCATTTTTTCAGCGGCCTGGAATTCGCCTTCGGCATTGACGATTTTAGCGCGGCGTTCGCGCTCGGCTTCGGCCTGTTTGGCCATTGCGCGTTTCATGCTGTCCGGCAGCGCGACGTCCCTAACTTCGACGGCGGTGACTTTGACGCCCCAGGGTTCGGTTTGGCGGTCGATGATTTCCTGCAGCTTGGCGTTGATGGATTCGCGTTGGGCGAGCAGATCGTCCAATTGCGCCTGGCCGAGGACGCTGCGAAGGGTGGTTTGCGCGATGAGCGAGGTGGCTTTCCAAAAATTTTCGACTTTGACGACAGCGTCCATGGGATTAATGACGCGGAAATAAACGACGGCATCCACGGTAACGGGGACGTTGTCCCGGGTCATGATTTCCTGCTTGGCGACGTCAATGGTCACGACGCGCAAATCCATTTTGACCATGCGGTCGATGATGGGGATGAGAAGAATGAGGCCGGGGCCTTTGGCGCCTTGAAGCTTGCCGAGGCGGAAAATGACGCCGCGCTCGTATTCGCGCAGGATCCGCATGGCTTGCGGCAGAATGACCACAAACACGATAAAGGCCATAAAGAGGATGGCCAACCCGCCGCCGACGACATGTTGAATTGAATTCTGGTCCATAATGTTATTCGTTAATTAATTGGTTTTGGTTTTACCTTCAAGGTCAATCCGTCAAGGCCGGTGACCTCAACATTTTGGCCGGCTTCCACGGGCGTTTCGCTGACCGCATTCCACAGTTCGCCTTCGATAAATACTTTCCCGCCCGAGGCATCGATGCGCGACCGGGCACTGGTGGTTTTGCCAATCATCGTTTCCACGCCGGCGCGGGTGGGTAAAAACTGGGCGCGAATGCCTTTGGTCACAAAAAAGATGAAAAAGGCAGCGGTTACGAAAGTGGCCGCAATCACCCACGTCATGGGCAAACGATACACAGCCGGTTCGTGGTTGAACAGCATGAGTGCGCCGAGGAAAAAGGCGATGATGCCGCCGCCGGTGAGCACACCGTGCGTAGGCGCGAAAATATCTATGATGAACAATCCAACGGCGAGGAGAATCAGCGCCAGCCCGGCGACGTTGAGCGGCAGGGTGGAGGACATATACAGCAGCAAAATAATGGCGAGCACGCCGGCCACACCGGGGAAAATCGCGCCCGGATGGCTGAGTTCGGCGATAATGCCATAGATGGCGACGAGCATGAGGAGCATCATGACTTCCGGCTGCCAGAAGAGCCGGAAGAATTGCTCGGATAAAACCATGGGAATCTCCACGACGGTCGCGCCGGAGGTTTTCAACATTTTACCGTCCACGGAACGGCCATTTAATTTTTGAAGCAGGTCGGGGATGTTGGTGGCGATGAGGTCAATGACGTTGGTCCTCAACGCTTCCTCAGCGGTCAGGGTTTTGCTGTCCCGGACGGATGATTTGGCCCAAGTGGAATTGCGATGGCGTTTTTCGGCGATGCTTTGGATTTTGGATTCGTAGGCGTTGGCGATTTTCTGGATTTCGATGTCGTTGGTGGTTTCGTTCGAAGCGCCCATATTTACTGGATGCGCGGCGCCAATGACGGTATGCGGGGCCATGGCGGCGATGTCCGCGGCCAAAGTGATATAAGTACCGGCGCTGCCGGCCATGGAGCCTTCCGGTGCGACATAAACCACCGTGGGCACGGACGAGGAATAGAAGTCCGCGATGATATTGTCCATGGACGTCATCAATCCGCCCGGGGTATCGAGTTGAATGATAAGGCATTCGTCGTTTTGGTGGGAAGCGATGTCAAGAGCGCGGGAGACGTAATTGGCGGTGGCGGGGCCGATGGGGCCGTCAATTTTAATCAGCCCGACCTGGGCGGCACGGAGCACAAACGCCTGGGCTACGGCGAGAAAAACCAAGGTAATGAAGATCCAACGCTTCATATTAGTCTGAAAGGAAAATGCGCCGAAATGGGAAGGGGAGCAAATCATTTTCGAAGGTGCGTGTTGCGTATTTCGTCAAGTACGAGGCGCAATGGTTTAGATTGGCGGACATAGTTTTTTCAAAGAAGTCAGGGATCGACGGCACACGCGGGTGGCCTCGCCCTATCAATGTCAGAAAAGCGGCGTCACAGCCGCCGCAGTCCAAAACGCAAGCGCGATAGTTAGCCAGTTTTCAATTTGCAGCGCTCTACCGGGACACCGCTACGATCAGCTCGGCTTTTGGCTTCGCTGGATGAGGTTCAGGAGAGTGACGGGCGTGGCGGCGGCGCGGGCGGCACCTTCGATTCTTCCGTATTCCTCCAGGACTTCCGCATTGGCGTTGTCGTTGGGATGGGCCACTTCCTGGGCGCAACAGGAGCGCATGGCAAACAGAATATCGTGGATGGTGATGGATTCCAGGGGACGAGCGGGTGTGTAGGCGGCGTTGCCGACGATTTCGGTCAGGATATGGGCATCGAACAGGACTTGCAAAATCTGCTGGGCGAGCTTGGTGGGGACGCGCAATTCGGTGGCGACGTCGGGTACTTCAGCGGGTTGCTGGCCGTTTTGGAAACGGCGGCCGATACTGGTCATCAGACGCAGGGCGAGGATTTCGCGGTCGCGCGGGGTGACGTCCTCGATCATTTTTTCCTGCAAATAGATTTTGCGGTTTTGGAAGGCGTAGGCGGTTTGCGCACCGAAGAGCATGATGGCCCAGGACAAATAAAGCCCCGCCATGAAAACCGGGATAAGGCCAAGGCCGCCGTACATTTTGCTGTTGCCGACGACGCGGGAGACGTAGAGGAACCCAAACACGTTGTTCAAATGCCAAAGGGTTCCAGCAGTGATGCCCCCGGCCAGCGCGGACCGGAATTGGACTTTGGTGTTCGGCACGAATTGATAGATCAAAGTGAACGTGAACCAGATAAACAACAGGGTGAGGGTTTGAATGAGCAACCATCCAATCAACGGCGTCTTTTCAATGACCGCGCTAACGGACTGAAAATGGCTGCCGCCGGCAAGGCCGATGCCAACGGCAATCAGCAATGGTCCAAGCGTAATCGCAATCCAAAAACGCCCAACGCGCATGAGCCAGTCACGTCCGCGTTCGATGCCCCAGATGTCATTAAAAGTGCCTTCGATACTGTTGAGCATGGAGATGGCGACAAAAACGAGCAGAAGGACACCGGTCACACCGAGCGCGCCGCTGCGGGTATTGTGAATGAAGGTATGGATATTTTCTGCGACGACGCTTTGGACGGCGACGCGGGCGTTGGCTGCGTCAGCCTGGACGGCGACGGTATTCGTCCCGGCACTGGAATTGGTTTCATCATCGGAATTATGGCGCACGGCCCGGAACGTTTCATTGGTGGCCAGATCCGCGGAAATGGTGGCGGGGGGCACAACATTGGCGATAAATTTGTCGATGGCCTTATAAATGTCGTGTTCACCTTCCTTTTTGAGGAGACTGCTGGTGACGCTGATGGCGATAGCCAGGAGGGGAATCATGGCCAGCAGGGTGGTGTAGGACAGGGCGGAAGCGCGGATGAGGCAGCGGTTTTGGACAAAGCTCCTGACGGTGAAGGCCCAAAAATGGCAGAAATGCTCGAGGGGGCTGGCCTGGCTTCCGTCGCGCATCAAGTCCTTGTCCAGGCTGGTGCCCCGGGCGATTTTAACGAGGCGCGAGAACGATGGTTTGGCCATTTGCAGAAAAGGGTAGCACAGCCGGAAAACGGAGGCCAGAGGGGAGAAGGCGGGGGATGGAGGGCGGAAGGCAGAGATCGGAAGCCGGAATTCAGGAGCCAGAAGATAATGCATCAGATCTCCTATCCCCATGAACCTATTCATCAGAGCCTCGCGGACTCGGCTATAAATGAGCTCGCCCTCACCCCTGCCCTCTCCCCCAGGAGAGGGAGAATCATCGTCTGCTGGTTTGAAACGGCGAAGTACCGGATTCGGTCCAGGGGTTCAAGCGCAAACGTTTTCCCGGGGGGAATCTATTTTTAATGTGCATTTAAC
>DATJXK010000116.1:0-21399 GCA_035500235.1 Pseudomonadales bacterium
TGCCCGACGCGCGCGACGGCCTCAAGCCCTCGCAACGGCGCATCCTGCTGGCGATGCATGATCTCTCGCTGTTCCCGAACCGCCAGCATCGCAAGTGCGCCAAAATCTGCGGCGACACCAGCGGTAATTACCATCCGCACGGCGAAGCGGTGATTTATCCGACCCTCGTGCACATGGCGCAGCCGTGGGCCATGCGCGAACGGCTCGTGGATGGCCAGGGCAACTTCGGTTCTGTCGAGGGCGATCCGCCGGCCGCCATGCGTTACACCGAGGCGCGCATGACGCACCTCGGCGCCGCTTTGATGGAGGATATGGACCAGGACACGGTGGATTTCGTCCCCAATTACGACGAAACCCGCACCGAGCCGACCGTTTTCCCGGCCGCGTTTCCCAATCTGCTCGTCAACGGCGGCACCGGCATCGCCGTCGGCATGGCCACGAACATTCCACCGCACAACCTCGGCGAAATCATTGACGGCATCTGTGCGCAGATTGACGAGCCGGACATCTCCGTCAAAGGGTTGATGAAATTTGTCAAAGGCCCGGATTTTCCGACCGGCTGCATGGTGTGCGGGCTGGAGGTCATCAAGGAATATTTCACCAGCGGCCGCGGCAGCGTCAAAATCCGGGGCAAGGTCGGCGTCGAGCAGCTCAAGGGCGGCAAGGAACAGATCGTCATCACGGAGATCCCGTACAACGTCAACCGGGCGGTGCTGGTAGAGCGTATCGCCGAGCTGGTCAATGAAAAGGAACAGGGCTTCGGCGATATTACCGCCATTCGCGATGAATCGGACGAGAACACGCGGGTGGTCGTCGAACTCAAGCGCGATGCCATCGCCAAGGTGGTCATCAACAACCTGTACAAGCAGACCGCGCTGGAGACGAGTTTTGCGGTCAACATGCTGGCGATTGATCATGGCCGGCCCAAGACGCTCGGGTTGAAGGAGCTCATTAATTGCTACATCGAGCACCGGCGCGAAGTGGTGTTGCGCCGCACGCGTTTTCAACTGCAGAAGGCGGAGGAACGCGCGGAGCTCCTCGAAGGGTACCTCTGCGCGCTGGCCAACCTGGACGAGTTCATTCGCATCATTCGGGGCAGCAAGAACCGGGACGAAGCCCGCATCAAGCTCCTGGCGTTCGAGTGGACGCAGAAACAGGTCGAACGCTGGGGCGTTTTGATCCGCAGCGAAGCCCGCCTGACGAAGGGCCGTTACGCGATGACCGAACGGCAGGTGGATGCCATTCTGGAACTGCGCCTTTACCAGTTGACCGGCCTGGAGATCGACAAGGTCGAAACGGAGTACAAGGAACTGCTGGCACGCATCAAGGATTTGATGGACATCCTGGCCAAGGAAGCGCGCGTACTGGCCATCATCAAGGCCGAATTGAAGGCCATCAAGGAAAAATACGCCACTCCGCGCCTGACCGACCTCGTGCCCGACGAGGGGGAAATCAACATCGAAGATCTCATCGCCAACGAAGGGGTCATCATCACGCTCACGCACAACGGCCTCATCAAACGCACGAACATTTCCAGCTATCGCGCCCAGCGACGCGGCGGCAAGGGCGTGATTGGCATGACCACCCGGGAGGGCGCGACCGACGAGGACAAGGATTTTATCGAACACCTGTTCACCGCCAGCACGCACGATTACCTGATGTTTTTTACGAATACCGGCCGTGTTTATGTCGAGCGCGTGCATGAAATTCCCGACATGGGCCGGGCCGCCAAGGGCCGCAGCATCGCCAATCTGCTGGAGCTGAAGTCGGGCGAAACCATCGCCGCGCTCATCCGTGTCCTGTCCAAAACCGACGCCAACAAGGAAGACGCGACCTGGAAACAGGAAGGTTTTCTTTTCTTTGCCACGAAACAAGGCACGGTCAAGAAGACAGCGCTCGCCGATTTTGCCAACGTCCGCAAGGGCGGCATCATCGCCATTGGCATTGAACCGGGCGACACGCTGATCGATGTGAAACTGACCACCGGCCGCGACGAGGTCGTGCTCATCACCCGCGATGGCATGAGCATCCGGTTCAACGAAGAGGACGCCCGCCCGATGGGCCGGCCGGCCGGCGGCGTGCGCGGCATCAATTTGTCCAAGGGCGACGAAGTCGTCGCCCTGGCCATTGTCGTGACGGATGCCAAGCTGCTGGTGGCCGGCGAGCATGGCATCGGCAAACGCACGGATTTTGAGGAATACCGCCAGCAATCCCGCGGCGGCAAGGGCATCATCACGATGAAAACCACCGAGAAGACGGGGGGGGTGGTGGGCGCCTTGACCGTGCGCGACAACGACGAAATCATGCTCATCACCTTCAAGGGCCAGATGGTGCGGACGTTTGTGAAGGACATCCGCGAAGCCGGCCGGAACACGCAGGGCGTGAAACTGGTCGGACTGGATGCCGGCGACAAATTGCAGGCCATCGCCCCCGTCATTGGTGAGGACAAAGAAGACGCTGCGGGCGACTCGGGCCCGGAAAAATAATTTTTGAACGGCGCTTGCCTGTTTCGGGTCTTGAGTTAGAATTGGTTTGTCCGATTTGTTTCGGGGGTTGCAGGAAGTTCATTCTTCTGCCGATCGGTTCCTCGTTCGATGCAAATTGTCGGCCAGAAGAACAATGAAAAAATACATTTTGACGGGATTGGCCCTGGTGGGACTGGCGGTACACGCTCACGCCGTCAGCGCCGACGCGGGCGGAAGCGTGCCGGGTACCGCTCCGGCGGATCACAGCAACAATGCCTTGTCATTATTGGCAACGGCCAGTAGTGACAGTCACACCACCCAGGGCACCGGCTCCAGTGCGGAGGTTTTCACCAATCTCACCACCCATCAGCCCCCATGGCAGAGCACCCTCACCTTCGGACTCACCGCGACAGCCGGCAACAGTGACAGCGCGTTGGTCACGGGAATTTTCCAGACGCACAAAAAGACGCTGGAAGACGAATGGACCATCCACGGGGACGCGGCCTACGGCGAGGCGAGTTCAGTTGAAAACAACGAAACCCTGCACGGTTTCGTCCAATACAACCACCTGTTCAGTGACCGTTGGTACGGTTATGCGCGAGGCGACGTATTGCATGATGGCATCGCCGACGTTGAGTACCGGCTCACGTTCAGCCCGGGCGCGGGCTATTACCTTGTCAAAAACGGACAAACCGGACTGGCGGGAGAAGCCGGCCCGGCCATTCTGTATGAAAAACTGGATGGCGAATACCACACGTACCCCACCTTGCGCTTGGCCGAGCGCCTGGACCACAAATTCGATGGGCACGCGCGCCTCTGGCAAAATATTGAGTTCCTGCCGCCCATCACGGCCCCGGATAATTTTCTCGTCAATGCCGAAGTCGGAGTGGAGACCCCGCTCACCAAATATTTCAGCCTGCAAACCTACGTGCAGGACAATTATGCCAATGTTCCGGCACCCGGGCGGCTGAACAACGACGTGAAACTGGTCAGCGCCCTGGCCGTCAAGTTCTAGGGCTCGATCCGTTCCAGTTTCCAGGAGCTGTCGGGCTGTCGCGTAAAGCGGAAGCGGTCGTGCAACCGGCTGGGCCGGCCCTGCCAGAATTCAATCCATTCGGGTTTCAAGACAAAACCACCCCAGTTCGGCGGCAACGGCACGTCAGCGGGAAACCTGGCGGCGGCTTCGTTCCATTTCTTTTCCAGTGCGGCGCGGTCGGCAACCGCGTCGAATTGGTTCGACGCCCAGGTGGCGAGTTGGCTGCCGCGCGGACGGTGTTTGAAATAGGCCTCCGTCTCTCCGCGGGAAATTCTGGTGACCGTGCCGCCGACACAAACCTGCCGTTCCCAGTCGGCCCAATAAAATGTCAGCGCCGCGTTGGGGTTGCCGGCCAGCTCCCGACCCTTGCGGCTGTCATAATTCGTATAAAAGACAAACCCGCGTTCATCCACACCTTTGAGCAACACCGTGCGGGTGGAAGGCCGGCCGCCTTCGTCCACCGTGGCCAGCACCATCGCGGTCGGGTCCGCCGGCGCGTGACCGAGGACGGCGTGCCACAATTTGAAAAGGGCGATGCCGATTTTCCGCCACCGGCCGCCTGACGAATCCCCGGCGATTTGCGCGAACCATTTCTGAAATTGCATCACCGGATTAGCCTCCAAATCCGCGCGCCGCAAATTGCCGCGCCCGTATTCCCGTCTGATGTCCGCCACGCCCATGATGGTGCGGACCTTACAACGCCCACCCGGGCGGCGCGAATTAATTTTGCCGGTTTAACCCGGCGACGGGCTACGGTTAATTAGCCCGGGTGATAAAATTGAATGGACTTTTGACGCGTTTTGACGACCCTGTCCGCACATGTTCTCGCTCCAATTGCTCTTCGGAAAGGCCGATCGGTTCTATCAGCTTCTCGAAGAAGCGGCGCGGGAAGCGCATGCCAGCGTGCGCCTGGTCATCGAAATGCTCCAGGCACCGGTTCCCGCCAAAAATCTCGACGACCTCGCCCTTTCGCGGCGCAAGGAGAAGAAAATTGGCGAACAAATCACCGCCGAACTGGTGAAGACCTTCGTGACCGGCCTGGAACGCGAGGACATTGAGGCGCTGGCGCTCGCGCTGCGGAAAATTCCCAAGACAGTCGAGAAGCTCGCCGAGCGCATCAACCTCGGTCGCCGGCACCTGCAAGGCGTGGATTTCACCCGCCAGATTCAAATTCTGGAACAGTCCACCGACGTGGTTCTGGCCATGGTCAAACAGCTTCGCGACGTGAAGCATCTCGAAATCATCCACGAACTGAACACCAAGCTCCAGTATCTCGAAGGCGAAGCGGACCGGCTGATGCTGAACCTGCTGGAGGATCTCTACAGTGGTCGCTACGACGCCACCAAAGCCATGGTGATCCGCGATCTTTATGAACTGATGGAGAAGGCGATTGACCGCTGCCGCGACGCCGGCAACGTGGTCATGCATATCGTATTGAAGAATTCCTGAGCCGCGCGATGACCCTCATTCTCCTCGTCATTCTCGCGGCGTTGGTGTTCACCTACATCAATGGCTTTCATGACACGGCCAATTCCATCGCCACGGTCATCGCCACCAAAGTGCTGTCGCCGCGCCAGGCCGTGCTCCTGGCCGCCGTCACCAATCTGATCGGCGCCTTCCTGGGCACCGCCGTCGCCGCGACCATCGCCTCCGGCCTCGTGGACCCGAAAGTCGCCACGTCCGAGATTTTGATTTGCGCCCTGTTGGCGGCGATTTTCTGGAACCTGCTGACGTGGTGGTTCGGGATGCCGGCCAGTTCATCGCACGCGTTGGTTGGCGGCTTATGCGGTGCGTGTCTCGCCGCTGCGCATAACCGTTGGGACGTCATGGTCTGGTCCATTCCTAACTCTCAACATTGGTGGTTGGGCAAAGGCTTGCTCTGGAAGGTCATTATCCCGATGATCTTGTCGCCCATTCTCGGGCTGGTTCTCGGCTTTCTGGTCATGGGCCTGCTTTATTTCCTGTTGCGCAACTGGCGTCCCACCACCGTCAACCGGACTTTTGGCATTCTGCAGCTGGGCAGTTCGAGTTTCATGGGAGTCAGTCACGGCATGAATGACGCGCAAAAAACCATGGGTATCATTGCGCTGGCACTGCTGGCGGGCTCCAACGGCGGGTTGTTCGATCATCTCCCCGGTTGGTTGTCATTTCTGCGCACGATGCAACCGCCGGGACAACCGCTGGTGATCGCGGCCTGGATAAAAGCACTTTGTGCGCTCACGATGTGCGCCGGCACGGCGGTGGGCGGCTGGCGCATCATCAAGACTCTCGGCCACAAAATGGTGCGCTTGCATCCCGTCCACGGTTTTGCGGCCGAGACTACTGCCGCAACAATCCTGGCCACCGCCGCGTTTTTTGGCATGCCCGTCTCCACCACGCACGCCGTCAGCACGTCCATTATGGGCGTCGGTTGCGCGCGCGGCTTGAATCATCTCAAGCTGGACGTGGTCGAACGCATCGTCTGGGCCTGGATTTTGACGCTGCCCATCAGCGGCGGAGCGGCCTATCTGCTGGTGCGGCTCGCCCGTATGACCGGTTGGATTCCGTGAAGTTTGGAAACCGAATTATCCCGCGTTTTCCATCTGCCTGGCCGAAATTTCCAGCATCCGTTCAATCGGCAGCCGTGCGCGTTTCAAAATCTCGGACGGCAACTCGACTCGCGGCGCAAGCTGCTTCATGCAGTCGCGCACCTTTTCGAGCGTGTTCAGCTTCATGTACTTGCATTCGCTGCACCGGCAGTGGTCCGAGGGCAGCCGCATCACGTCAAACACCGGCGCACATAGAAATTCCTTGCCCGGGCATTCCTTCTGCATCCGGTGGATGATGCCCGACTCGGTCACGACGATGAATTGCCTGGCCGGGCTGGTTTTGCAGTAGGTAATCATCCCTTCCGTCGAACGAACCGCATCGGCGAGGTCGCGCACCTCGCGCAGACTTTCCGGGTGGACCACCACCTTCGCGTCCGGGAATTTCTCGCGCAGTTTCAGCACCTGGTCGCGCCGGAACTCGACGTGCGCGTAACAATTGCCCTGCCATAGGGTCATGGGACGGCCCGTTTGTTCCATCACCCATTGCCCGAGGTTCTCATCCGGAACGAAGAGGATATCCTTTTCTTTCGGCGCGGCCTGGACGATTTTCACCGCGTTGCCGCTGGTGCAAATCACATCCGTCAACGCCTTCACCGCCGCGCTGCAATTGATGTAGGCAATCGTCCAGAAATTCGGATTGGTCTTCTGCAATTCGGCCAGCTTGTCCGCGGGACAACTCTCCTCCAGCGAGCAACCCGCGTCCTTGTCCGGCAGCACAACTATTTTATCGGGATTTAAAATTTTGGCGGTCTCGGCCATGAAATGCACACCGCAGAAGACAATCACATCCGCGCTCGTTTCGGCCGCCTGCTGCGATAAACCAAGCGAATCGCCAACAAAATCCGCCACCTCCTGGATTTCCGGCACCTGATAATTATGCGCCAAAATGACGGCGTTCAGTTGTTTCTTGAGCGTGAATATTTCCTTCGCCAGCGGTGCGAACCGGGCTTGCGGCATCGCCGGGCGGATGTGCAAGTCATCCAGAGCCAACGCGGAACTATCGGCAACCTCAGTCATGATGAAAAGCTACCGTCAACTTTCCGAACCGTCAATTGACGAACCGTTCCCCTCAATGGCGGTGCCATCGGGCTTCGCGCCATCCATTGAGCCTGGCTCCGGCAAGCTGGGTTTGTTCCGGGCTGAACGCAGGGTTGGCCGCGATCTGCTGGATGATTTTTTCGGCGCCTTTGACGTTGCTGCAATAGTGGGCGTGCACCTCGGCGAGTTTCAGCCACAAATCAAAATTTGCCGGTTGTTCCGCGGTTTTTCGCTCCAGAATTTCAATGGCGGTGCCGAAATATCCTTTGGCCAGCAATTCTTCAAGCGACTCCGGTTGTGCTTCGACGGCAACCTCCTTCGCCGGGGGAAGGCTCCATTCCTCAATGGACCGGCGGGCAAATTCAATAAGGTCGCGTGCGACGTGAGGCTGCTGTTCAAGCGACCGAAGGACCTCGTAAGCCTTGTCACTGCGACTCATATCCCGGGCATACAATCGCATCAGCATGAGCGCTGCATCCACATCTGCCGGATTTTTCAGCAGCAGCGAATTGAGGAGGCATTCCGCCTCGTTCAATTTTCCCTGTCCGCGCAGGCGATAAGCTTCTATCAAAGGTTTCGGCTTTTGCGTACCGTCGGATTTGACGCCGAGGCGTTCCAACATGGTTTCCAAAGTAAGAACGCTGACGTCTCCGGATTCCTTGAGCATTCGGCACAATTGAACCGCCTCGTCTTTTCGGCCCTGGTTCACCAGGGTGGCCAGCATATCCAGGTCACGCCGGCTTTTGTGGGGATCAAATCGCCGGCGATCCTCGGGATCAATCAGCCCGTGAAACGCATGGGAACACAATTCGCCGAGACAGCCCGTCCATATCAAAGTCAGGGGCACCACGAACATCAAGTACGCCATTCCACTCGCCCGGTCGTCGTAACGCCAGCATCGCCACAGGCTCCCAAAAGCCAATTCCACCAGAAATAACGTGATACTGCAGCGGACAGCCCGGCGAATAAAATCCCGCCGCTCATTTTCGCCCGTCAGTTTGGCGTCATAGCCACTCAACCACCATGACGCCGGGATGGTGAACGCCAGTACGACCAGGTTTGCAAATAAAAATGCCATGGCGCGTGCGGTTAACGAAAAAACGGGTCTTTTGAATCATTACCGTCCACCGGCCAAAAGCCGCCGTTCCTCGACCCGGAGAACGGTCCATTCGCCTGCAGCCAGCGTGCCAAGTTTCAATCCGCCGATACGCACACGAATCAGTCGCAAAGTCGGGTGGCCAATGGCGGCGGTCATACGACGCACCTGGCGGTTTTTGCCTTCAATCAATTCCAGGCCAATCCAACAATCGGGCACGCTTTTGCGGAAACGGATGGGTGGATCGCGTGGCGGAATCTTAATCTCTTCCTCGGTGGGGCGAGCGTCGCCGCGAGCCGGAAGTGGCGCGCCGAAACTTTGCGAAGGCGACTCGTCAGCAGTCTCGCCCCACCGCACCGCCGGTTGCGGCTCCAGAAGCCAGGCGCGGCACGGCAAGGTTTTGCGGCCTTGAACAGACACGCCGCGTTCCAGCTTCTTCAATGCTTCCGGCGACGGGATGCGTTCCACCTGCGCCCAATACTCGCGTTCGTGAGCATGACGCGGATGCAGCAGGCGCTCGTTCCATTCCGGTTCGTCCCCGAGGATCAACAACCCCTCCGAATCCGCATCCAGGCGGCCGAGGGGATAAACGTTTTTCGGAAAACCGAATCCAGCCAGGTTGCGGTTCGCCCCGCCGTCACTGGTAAACTGCGAGAGGACACCGAACGGCTTGTGGAAGGCGATGAGCATGGCCGGAGGATAACGAGAGTAGTGATGGGTGAACAGTGATTGGTGTGGTGCCCGGCTGTTTAATTAATCACCCATCACCAGTCACTGTTTCATCGTGCGATTTATTGCTTGGGCCGGGTGGCGTGTTGCTGCAACCAGGCGACATCGAGGTTATTCGGCGAGGCAAATCCACTGGTGAAACTTTCCGGGGTCAGCGGCGGCATGGTGCGCGGATCGTGCCATTGACGAATTTCGGAATGGCCGTCGGCAAACGAAAAACCGCACGCCTGCCCGTGATAAAAGCCGGGTAGATCAAAGAACCCGTAGCTGGCCGGCTGATTGAACCAGCCGGCCATGTCCACGGCGAAATTCCCCGTGTTAATGCTGTCCTGGCGCATATCGAGAAATACAAAAACGCGGGACGGGCCGGGATTGGCCAGTTCGGTTTGCTTTCGGTAAATTTTGAAATCGCTCCAGACGGCGCCCATCACGAGATCCCAATTACCATAAGTGCCGCCGAAGCCGCCCAGATAAACGTTCATGGACATGCTGCGCACGCGCGGTTTTTGCTGCCCGTTGACCACCACGTACGAGGTGTCCGCCGGGCACTTCCAGATTCCCAGGCTGCGGCCGCAGTAATTCCACATCGGACTTTGCTCGATGGTGAGCGATGGATCCCAGTTGGCCTGGTTGGCGGGATCAAAATTAAGGATGCCGGTAACCCAGGCTTGATTGGTGGTGGGCGGATTATACGGATCTTCGCTGGCAAACAACAACTGGTCCCGGTTGTCATCCGAATACATCCGCCAGGCCAGGCATAATTGCCGGTGATTGGACATGCACTGAATCCCGCGCGCCCGAAGTTTCGCCTGACTCAAGGCGGGCAACAACAGGGCCGCCAGGATCGCAATAATGGCGATCACGACGAGGAGCTCGATCAACGTGAAGCCGCTCCTGGACGGCGGTCGCGATAAAAGCCGGATACCTGTCGTCATTCGGCTCATGCTAATCCTAATTATAACTTGTCAACACGATTATGCAATTCGTCTTTGTCCGTCAGGCGTGGATTCTGATTCTGTTGCCTCAAATTTTCCCTGCGTTAGACTGTTCGGGTGATTCGCAACATCATCTTCGACTGGTCGGGTACGCTCGTGGACGATTTGCCGGCGGTCTGGAAGGCCACCAACTTTGTCCTGGCCCGGGCCGACCGCCCGGAGATGTCGCTGGAGGAGTTTCGCGCCGAATTTTCCCTGCCGTTCACAAATTTTTACAGCCGTCACACGCCGCATGTCCCCCTGCCGCAATTGGAAGACTGGTTCCACAGCCATTATCGTGAGATTCAGGATTCCGTGGCGGAATTGCCCTACGCGCGCGCTTTTCTTCAATTTTGCCGTGAACGCCGGCTGCGCACGTTCGTATTGAGCACCATCCATCACGAGCATTTTTTGATTCAAAGCCGCGTGACCGGTTTCGACGCCTTCCTCGACCGGCCTTACACCGATGTCCTGGACAAACGCGGAAAAATCCACGAAATCCTCCGCGAAAACCAGCTCGTGCCCGGGGAAACGCTTTTCATCGGCGACATGCAGCATGACATCGAGACCGCCCGCTACGGTGGTATCCACTCCTGCGCCGTCCTGACCGGCTACAATACACTGGAACAACTGCGCGAAGCCAAACCCGATTTGATCGTGGAACACCTCGGTGAATTACTCCATATTCTGGAGCAGGATGATATGCGGCTCAAACCGGAGACGGAACGGTTTGAAGAAATTCATCCCCCGCTGGCCACGGTGGGCGCGCTGATTTACAACCAGGCAGACGAGGTGTTGATGATCCGCACGCACAAATGGTCCAATCTCTGGGGCATCCCCGGCGGCAAAATCAAATGGGGCGAACCGTCGGTGGACGCGCTGCGCCGCGAAATCAAGGAGGAAACCGCGCTGGACGTGACCGACATTGGGTTCGTGCTCGTGCAGGATTGTATTCATTCCAGGGAGTTTTACCGCGATGCACATTTTGTGTTGTTGAATTACACCTGCCGTTGTACCGGCCAGCCGGTGGTGAAACTCAACGATGAAGCGCGTGAATTCCGCTGGGTCACCACGGAGGCGGCGCTGAAAATGCCGCTGAACACGCCCACAAGAATTCTGCTGAAAGCGGTTTTGAATGGAAACACAAACGTCTCGCAGGTCAAATCCGGCCGCGCCCGCTCCTCTAAATCATAAATCGCAAATCATAAATGCCCCGAATCTCCATTGTTGACCTGGAAGTGTTTTATCGCGTCGGCGTGCCGGCGGAGGAACGCGCCCGGCCACAGCGTCTGTTGCTGACTGTGGAAATGGACTGCCCGTTCTGGAAGCCGGCCAAATCCGACGGCATCGCCGATACGATTGATTATTTTGCGGTCTCGCAACGGCTGTTAAAATTCGGCGACGGGCACGAGTGGAACCTCATCGAGAAACTGGCCGTCGACCTTGCCGACATGATTCTGGCTGAATTCAAACCGCGAACCGTCACCGTCGAGATCAAAAAATTTCCCATTCCGCAGGCACGGCACGTTTCTGTCAAATTGACCCAAAAGTGCAGCCGCCGAGGTCAGGAGCCCTGAAATAGTTTACGACGTCGGATTTGCGATTTACGAGTTGTTCCGCCATTCCGGTCTGGGCGTAAATCGTATCCCGGATATCGGAAATTGTGAGCCTCCTTATGTCGGCTCCTATGGATGGATGGACGCAAATTTTTGCCCGTCCATCGTCCGCAGTTCCCAGTCTTGCGGGCGCGCAAGAATCGTCACGGCACCGGCGGTCCGGGTGTAAATCACCGGCACCTGGCGGGCGGCCAGGCGTTCCTTCAACTCACGGCCGGCGCGCCGGGTCGCCGGAGACTCCGAGTCCGCAACTACAATGACTTCCGGTTGAATCGCATCCAACAGGGCGTCGCCCAGCGGCTCGCCGTCATTCGGCAGGCCGGCAATCACGATGTCGGCATGCAAATCGTTGGTGCGTGCGAGCAAGGCGCTTTGACCATCGCGCCCCAGATCGGACAGCAGCAGGATTTTCGGTCTGTAAAAATTACCGGATAACACAAGTGCGTTGTCATCGGCGCGCGGGAAATTGTTTCCGGCCGCTGGATGCAACACCTGCCAGCACCCGGCGGCATCGCCGGCGACAAACGTTTTGTGCCGGTCCGGCAACTTTTCAAATCGGGCAATGGCATCGCGATACGCTGACGAGCGGAAGTTGGCAGAACTGGTCCACAGTTCATCGACGCGGAAGAGCTGGTCAAGTTTTTCGGCACCGGCGATATTTTTCGAATCACCGTGCGTCAGGACCAGATGTTGGATTCGGTTTACTCCCTGGCCGCGGAGGAACGGTTTGAGCGTGAATTCGACGGTGTTGCTGTTGCCGCAGTCCACCAGCCAATCGTTCCGGCGGCCCGGCGGGTCCACCCACACCGCATGGCCGCCGTTGAGCGGCAGCACCGTCAGTCTGGTTTCGGCGCGCGTCGTTTGCCAGTGCCAAACGTAACCGGCGATGATGAGAATCAAGGCTGCCGCGGACCAAACCCTTCGTTTCGGCGTCAAAAGCCAGCCGCTCAACACGCCGACCAGCACGCCGTAATAAATCCCGATATCCAGCCACGACGGTTCGCGCACATAAAAAAACGCGCCGGGGATTCGGGTGGAAACGTCGCTCACCCACGTCATGGCCACCATAAAGAACCAGGCGCTTTGGTTGAACAAGGCGGTCACCCAGGGCAGCCACGTGCCGCAGAGGAGCGCGCCGAGGTTGCTCATCAGGGCCAGCGTGCCGAGCGGCACGGCGAGGATGTTGGCCGGCGTTGAAACCGGGCTGAACAGATGGAAATATTTGGCCGAGAGCGGGATGGAACCGGCCCACGCCGCAAAGGAAAGTGCGCAATACCGCCCCAGCACCCGCAAGCTGGCGGTGAGCGCGCGGCGCCAGCGCGGGAGCAGTTCGTCCGGCAGAAGCGGATCGTGCCGCAGCATCCGGTCCACCAGTTGGTTCAGCGGTGGCAACATCAGGGCGATGATGAGCACGACAAAAAAGGAAAGCTGGAAGCTGGCCTCGAAAAGCTGGCGCGGTTCACCAAGCAGGATGAGGAACGCGGCGGCGGCGAGCGAATTGAGGGTGTCGCCCGGCCGTTTCAACCCCCAGCCGCCCAGCACAATAGTCATCATGACCGAGGCGCGGATGGCGGAGGATTCCCAGCCGGTCGCCGCGGTGTAAAACCAGATGAGCGGGATGGCGACGAGGCCGCACCAGCCGCGCGAGACCTGCAGGACCCGCAGCAAAGCCACCAGCATTCCGGAAATCAATGCGATCCGCAGGCCGTCAATAGATAATGCTGGATTACTCGCAACCCTCTTTTTATATGGACTTTATCCCCCTTTATCGGATGACTTCAATTTACCACAACCCATTGCTTTTTATAAGTGGGAATTTTATTCTTTAACGCTCTATATTCGTGATTTTCACTTTTCATGTCGGTATAGTCATGCTCCATAAATCATGAGTGCTACAGGAAACAAACCTGACCCAGTGGGGGTTCGAGCAGCACGAATTCACAAGAGGGGAGTAATAATTGCTGCCTTAATTGGTATGTGTGGGGTGATTATTGTGGGTGTAATTCAGTATTTTCACCGATCAACCGCAACGGTTGCACAATCGGTAACAAATTCGCCAGGATCCATACAAGCGGTAAAGGTAAACAATTCGCCGATTGCAGCAGTGAGTCAATCTTCCAACGTGGTCTTGAAAAATAATTCTCCAAACACTACACAAATATTTTCCAGCAATACGCTGACGGGGTTGTTGAATTTACCCGTCAACAATAACGGTAGTTTCACTGTTAACATCAATAATCCAGTTTATACAAACATGCCCGATAAGGAATTACAAAAACGGGTGAATGAACTGTATGCCAGTTTGAATGAACAGGGCACCAATATTGCGTTGACTCGATCAGATATTTTAACGCTGGCAGCACTGTTGAAAAACCTCGACGAAAGAACCGAAGATATTCAAAAACTTCCGGATGGACGGACAAGTTTTGGTGGTATTGTTGGCGGTGTATCCTCCATCTACGGCAAAGACCGCAACGACGCATTTGATAGTTTCAATCGTGGCGATTTTCGCTTGGCATTTGAACAGAGTCAAAAAAGCATTAAAGACTTTGAATCTTGTCCAAGTAATTATCTAAATGAGATGATTGGAATTGATCCAGCTTCTAAAGCACTCTCGTATGCCATTGCCGCTGTAAGCGCAGTACATCTCGGAACCAATTATACTGAACTTGCCTATACATACGCACTCAACGCCATCCGTCTCCAATCAACTTCCGACTATAGGGCAATATTTGCAATAACAGCAGCGAATTTGTCTTTTCAACACTATAATCAAGGGCACTTCTCCAATGCCTTTTTCTATGGATGGTTAGCGGTATCGAATTATGAGGAAGTTAAGAAAACACTCTCTCACACTAAACCAATTCCCAAAAGCGAAGAACAGAAGATGTTGACTTGTACCCTTGCGGCGGCACAGGAAATAGGAAAGACAAACGAGCAGAAAATGATAAATGATTATATCGGGCAACTGTCAGCAAAATAAGAGAATGCCTATACAAACACTTTCAAACATTATCCATCGGCAACAAGTCCTAAAAGGTGTTCATCTGTCATTTGTTTTACGTATTCTTTAAAATCTTTCCTCGAAATTGTTTTATCACGGGATAGAATTTTATGTGCTATTTTGTCCGCCTTAAGTAAGCATTTCCTGATTTTGGTTGGACTCTTTAACATAATATCATACTTGTTCTTTATTGATAAATATGGACCAAAAGTTTGATAAATATAAAATATTTGAAAAAAGGAAACCCCGCCAAAAAACAATATTCGTGGTTTTCCTTTGCGGTGGTGGTAGATTGACCACTTGTTTTGTAAAGTTTACGGCTATGCCCTCCGTTCATTTTCCCTGATTTCACGTAAAAGATTTTTGCGTTCATCAATCTGCATTTTAACATCAAGTCCATCTGGGGTCTGCGAATAACCGTGACGTTGAAACTGTTCCAAAAGTTCAACCTCCTCGACAGTCCTCAGTTTAATATCCAAAGGCGGCCAGGTTTTGGCACGCTTTTGCAGTTCGTTCCATTGTGCAAATAATAATTCTTTCATACCTCGACTCTGATGTTCAGGGGTTCCAAAGTCAAAATATTCTTAACAAAGTTTGATGATGTGTCAGGTAATTCCGATTTTTTTCTCAAATACTTTGGTAGCATCTTGACCGCTGGCGAGTCAATCCAGATAATCGGCAAATGAGAGAAACATTTAATTCAACCCTAATTGTTATATGACTTTTCTTGATTGGATTACATCATCCGTCGGTACTGGGGTTCTATTGTCCGTAATTGGATTTCTGGCAAGGAATACAATAATAGAACGGATCAAATATTCCATTAAATATGAATACGAAAAAGACCTCGAACAGCACAAAGCAGATTTAAGACGAGATTATGATGTACAGATCGAAAAATTAAAAGCAGAACTTGCACAACAGAATTTCCGTTATTCAGAGATTTTTAAACACACCGCAGAAACGATTGTTAGACTTTACAAAAAACTCTTGGCGGTATTAGGGGCAGCGGAGAATTACACTGAATTCCTTGGAGAACCTCTTGGAGAACATAAATCGTCCGACAAAAAAGAACTTCTCTCAATTCTACAAAACAAGTTGGAAGAGTTTTATGAGGACTATATCCCAAATAAAATCTACCTGCCAAGAGACACGATGGACAAGATAACTCTCTTAATGAAAACTCTAAAGACCTTATTACGCAGGCATAGTATGGTGAGAACAATGGAGGAACAGCAACTGCCAGATCCAAAGATTCAAGAGCGAATATCTGAAGTTGATAAATTGCGTGAAGATATTCCTAATCTCCTTTTGGAATTAGAAAATAATTTCCAATCACTTTTAGGTTTACCAACGCAAAATCAAAAAAGGGTGTAAATCAATGGCGAAACAGAAAACCAAGCCGACACGAATTATTGAAACCTTTCTGAATGACTTAAACTCTATGGTGGATAGACCACGATTTCAAGTCATACTCACTCATGGAGTATTGGAATTGCTCGTCAATACTCTTATTGAACACCGCTGTAAGAATGGCGAGAAAATTGTAGGAAGGACGAGGGATTACCCATATTCCGTGAAGCTGGTCTTGCTCCACGAAAAAGGTTTGATCTCAGATAGGTTTTATCACCATCTTGACTCGCTTCGTGATTTAAGAAATAAGGCGGTGCATGAGGCACAATTCACACTTACTGCCGATATGCTTACTCCCTTTAAAGGTGTTGTGTCTTGGGGGAAACTTCAAAAGCTGGATGACCCAAAGAATTTTCCTCATTTGCTCGGGCAAACTGTATTTACATTATGGAACACCTACGTAAAACTGTTTGCCCCCATATTTGAACCGCACCTATTTCAGAACACTGATTTGAAATAAAAAACCCGTCAAAAAATAATATTCGTGATTTACCTTTGCGAGATGGGGTTGACAAAGATGGGTGTTTTGGGATGCTCCTGCTATGGGTGATCCTGACCCAAATAGTCCTAAAATTCCATTTTTCAAGACCACGATTGTTTACGCTATTTGGCGGTGTATCGTGGAATGGAGTTTTGCCCCACTTGCGAATTACTTGGAACAGGAATGGGGCACCGTTAAGCATATTGTAAGAAACGCATTGGGCATTTGCCTATTACTTGCCGCATTATTTTTTTATTTTGGGTATTTATGGAAAGGAATCGTCATTCAACCTCTCATAGATGACCTTTCGATCACAAATGCAAATTTATCGGGACAGGTTCTTCAGCTGAGCAATGACAACCAACGACTTCAGGACAGATTGGATAAATCAAAAACTGATTTTGCTGAACAAATCGCAGGCATAAAGTCAGACTATAACGAAAAATTGCGTGAAAAGGATGCAGAGAATGCAAAATTACAGGGACAATTAGATGCAGCGTTAATGCGAAACACTCAATTGGAAACAACACCCGAAACTGTTGAAAATATGTATCTATCCAGCAGTAATATGTTAAGTCAGGTTCAAATTACTGCCCAACAGTCGCAAGCCAGACTTGAAACACTTACGAATATTGAGGAAAGAACATCAGATATTCAGAGATTGCCATACGGACGAACAATGTTTGGAGGGGTATTAGCTGGATCGCCAAAAGTTGTTTTGGAAAATGTCCAAAATGGGTTGCGATGTGTCGCACAGCATGACTTGAAGGGAGGATTGTCTTATTTTGAAAAGGCTATAACTGCTTATGAATCTACTACCCCATCGGGTGTTTCGATGGATAACAGTGCCAGCCTGACTATATATGGAAAGAAGATGTTATATAGCAACGCAGGTCTTGCCGCATTGGGGCTGGGCAGTAATTATCTGGCGTTTGAATATGCTAAAAAAGCAGACAACATTTCTTCTGATTGGATTTCCAAGACGTTACTGGTTGGGACGGCCGCCGGACTTGCTTATATTGATTCCACTAACAATAATTTTAGCAATTCATTTGAACTATTCCAAGTGGCGATTACAAATTGGGAAAGTATTGATCCAACCAACAAAACCAAATTGGCGCAAACCTCTATGGGACAGACCAACATGATTTTAGCATTATATCAGGGCGCAGCTGTAGCGGCATTGAATGTTGGCAGAACCAACGATGCACTTAACTATATCATCAAAATGCAAAACATATCACCAGTTTTTAAATTTGCGACCAACGCTCCTTAACAGATTCAAAGAATACGGAATGTCTGCAACTCCAATCGCCGAAATAGAAGCATATAACGTCTTATACGATAAATTGGATTCAACAAAACAGACCCACATACCATTCTGCCAAGGAACAAGCACAAATATACGAATTAAAAAGAGCTATAAATAAGACCATTGTTCTTCTGTCTATAAAGTGCGGATGCCTATTTACTCTTTTTCTTGCCCATCGCCTTGACTCTCGCCCATCTTGCCCTGGCTGCTGCTGCAATCTTTGCTCTTGCTGCCTTACTCATTTTTCTTCGCTTCTTCGTCACAGATTTTGTAGCACCTTCAATCAAACCCAAAAGTTTATTCAATTCATTTTGAAGTGATGTAATTTTGTCTTTGATGGTGGCAGCTTTTCTAAAGTGTTTAGCAGATAGATTTGTAATTGAATTCATACACAAAGTGAAAAGGAAAGCACCAAGCAGGTCAAGTCGTTAATGAAAAATGTTGGTAGTAGATCAAGATACAAACTGGATATTGAAACAGAATAGCAGTTACCCCAGTGCTGAATTAACATAAAAATATCCTATTAGGAGATTACTTTTTTATCTAAAAGTTAAACTTAAATCTTTCGGTTCTTATGAATTCTTCTCGACATTCATTTCCGTTCTGATATAGTGTTCGCAGTTGAGAAAGTTCCGGTTCTGCCGCTTTAGGTGGGACCGGAATTTCCTTTTAAAACATAAATACAAAATTAATAAATTATGAAAACACAATTACCTACAGAACAAAAAGACCAACTACAAAGGGACTTGCCACAGATCAAAACGATCTTTAATTGTGAAAAGATTGTTGAACTTGATAAGAACTATAATTCTTCTGACTCTATATCCTTCAATGGTAAAAGTGATGAATTCCAAAAAGGATTTAATGAATCATACCATAAAGGATTAAAGCATGGTAGAGACATTATATTAAAAATACGAAAACGAATGCTTTCTGATACTCAATCAGTGACTCAACAAAAACTTTGGGAAATAGGATTTCAAAATGCTGTAGCGGAATATATGGAGATTGAAACAAAACAGAGATGCGTTGCCCACATCTTAAAACAAGTTTTATAAAACAAACCGAGACGAAATTGAAACTATACCACTTCACACGTCGGGAATATCTATCCAGTATATTAAGGGTTGGTTTAGACCAAGGGGATATTCCAATGAGTAAAACTCAAGGCGTTAGGGGAATTTCTCTCACGGAAGTTGACGATGCAAACCCAAAACATCAAGGTTGGCATTACCCCTTAACTCAAAAACTTGAATTTAGATTAACGGTTGAACTGGAACCTGATGATAGACTCATGCGGTGGAAGTATGTTCCTGACGTAATACGCATGGATAAGAAATGGTGGAAAATATTGAATGGAGAACCGTATAAGTGGTGGGTTTATTTTGGCGTCATTCCCCCTGATAAAATAGTTCAAATATTCAATACGAAAGAAAAAAGGCATCTATCACCAGGTGAAATTGATGAATTGAAAAAATTACCTCCAATCCGTTCCAGGGAATATGCGACCACAATTGAATGGATTTCCTTTGAGGATGCTTTACGGACTACCTAATCAAGACAGTCTGGCTTTTGGCAGGCAACTATCTGAATCAAACGGATAACGTTTTTAAATGAAATTAGAAGCGACGTAAGTGAAAAAAGAAACACTGCCAAAACAGTTGACAGTGTTCTTAGGGGAATCGCATCCACCCTTTTAGTCAATGAAACATTTTAGGTGTGTCAAAAGCAAAATGAAAATCGGGGTAAGTTCAGCAAACAACCTACCCCGTTTGAAGCACAGATAACCGCTAAGACGTTATGATATTTTAATAACGTTTGTCTCTAACAGTTCAGGAGTCAACATATTCATTTCCTTATATTGGTTATATCCCGCCCTGTCATTGAAATTGAAATCAATTCGTTGCGGAGTATGTAATTTATATGTCCTTTCCAATTCCTTGTAAGACAATTTATCATTCACAAGTTTATCAAATGCACCTTTTGAAATAGGAGTTAAATCCTTTTGAGGTTCGGTCGAATATTTCTCGTGCTTGGGAAACTCTACAATCCATTGCCAACTACAACCGGCAACACTTACCCATGCCCTTCCTTTATACCACGTTAAGCGGTATTCACCTTTGACATTGTATATGGTTCTTTCGTTACTCTCAGTACGAGTAGAGTCTTTATCATCTACAGATGGTTTGGCTGGATTATAATCGCCGGCTTGATTGGCTGACTTAACTGCTTTTATAATTCCGTTAATTCTCTGATCCCTTGCTTGTTTTACGACATCTCTATTAACTATCATGGCATGATTGCAGTGGGGGCAATGTGTGTGTCCCGTTGAGTCAACCTTTGCCACTTTCTTAATAGTGGTAGTTTCAACGATTTTTTCTCCACTCTTTTTATAGTGCGTGGATAACGTAGGCACTGTTTTTTGATTATTATTCATATTCTTATCTTTCTTACGGATTTTGTTCTACCGTATTTGTTAATGGAGCGTAATTGCTCCAAATTCTAAAATGGACTACATGCTATGAAAGATAACCCGCACAACAGGTGCGCCGGCTAAAGAACAACATATAGTCCATAAATTACTATTCCCCATAATGCTCGTTGAGATACTGTCCCCATTCGGCATTTAATTCTCGTGCATATTCACATATGGCATCTCTGCATGAACTATGGCGGCATCGTATAGATATAAATATGAATCCATTACTCTTATGAGTGAAAAACAATGTGCAATCGTCTCTACGATTTCTTTCACCATGAGTTGTTTCGCCAGGACAATTTATAATGAGTCCACCACGTTTACTTGAATAACCCTGTGTATGAACATGGGTATCCAAAAATGTCTTTAGTAATGTTTCAACTCTCCACGAGTCATAGGACTCAAAATATTTTGGAGTATATGTTATTACATGATTAAGTTCATTCAACCGCTTCTTTAGTAGTTCAACGTTCATATCTTACCTCCATTGTCATTAAGCACTGCGTCTTGCAATATCTGAATATCAATTATATCCAAATTATCCTTAAGTAATTCAATAGTGCTTTCGTTTAGTAAACCATCCTCATCAGGATTGATATAACACCATCCTTTTTCATACGCTTGTTTTGGAGTAGGGACAACTTTCCAGCGGTTGTTCATATCTCGTCCTACCTCGAATACATGTTTGAAAGTAGAATTAAAGTTCTTTACTCCCATAGGTGATAGTTTTTTACCGTCATCATTTTCCCTTGCCAATCTACCGTGAAACACTCTATAGGCGTCATATATTGAACTTGGTGTTATTTTGCTACCACCATACAATCTTATTAGACAATCAATGTATTTCTCGGTAAGGGTATGGTCCGCATTTCGTGGTTTTAACCACATTGTAAATTGTTGGTGGTAATCAGTATCGTCAAAACTATCCTTGCCATTTTCATCTAATGATAGAAACAGTTTGTTTAGAAATCCCACTTTTCTAAAGTCGTCTCGTCTTTTATAGACATTTGCTCTGTTCAATGGATTTAGACGTATAAATGGGATAAATACAACTTTACGATTATCTGGGTCATATGAAAGAACCTCTTTTGGTTCACGGTTGGTTGCACAAATCATGCTGGCAACAATATCACCACTACTATAAGAATTATGGTGAAATGTCCTACCG
>DATJXK010000117.1:0-6597 GCA_035500235.1 Pseudomonadales bacterium
TTTTCTGGTTGCCGGTACTATAAACACCGTTGGAAACCAGCACGAGTCCACCAGGAATAGCCACGTTAATGGCGCTTTGGATGTTTGTAGCAGCTTTTGCCCAGGTGTCGTACGGAGCCACCGGCGCCAGGTTATTTGTGACTACATAAAAGATAGTGGGTTGATAAACGTTTATGTTGATGGCTGCCATTTGGCCGGTTGGGGAGCTGTCATTGGTAGCGGTTAAAGTGAGCGTGTAATTACCAACGGCAGACCAGGTGTGCGAAGCATAAGCCAGATTGGTGGCGGTTGTGCCGTCGCCAAAGTTCCATGTGCTGTTGTAGACTGGACTGGTGATGTAGGCCTGGAAATTACCAGGATACCCAACTGGAATATTAGTGGCAGGCGCGATAATACCCATTGTGATATTACCTGTCATGTTGCCGGGATTGGGCTCCTCGCAGCCGATGGATGGAGGGTTGGCCCAGGGGTTTCCATTGACGTCCACGCCGCTTGTGACGGAGGCGCTCCCGGCCCCACGGCAGGGAGACTTAACGCTGATTTGGGAAATGCCTGCCAAAAGTGGTTCATTTGTAATATTTCCTGTTCCCCCAACACGGGGCGTCGTACAACAGTAATTGAATGTCCCATTTGCATAATTGGATGTACCAGTCGTCGCCGCCAAATTGTAATAATCGATACAATTTATTAATTGACCGCCATAGATCCCTCCGCCTATCTGGGTTGAATTGCCTGTGATTGTGCAATTGACTAGCGTTCCTTGGTAAGCTCCGCCACCCATGGAAGATTCAAAAGAAGGAGTCACTGAATTGCCCGTAATAACAGAGTTAGTCAAAAGTGAGTTGGCGGCTCCTCCTCCATAACCGCCAAAAGAAGCCTTAACAGAATTACCGATGATAACGCAATTGACCAGAATACTTGCTTCGGCTCCTCCGCCATAACCGGAACCGGAGGTGGCTATGGTGTTATTTGATATAATGCAGTCGAAAAAAGTGCCTCCATAGCCCCCTCCGCCACTGGCAGATGCCGAATTTCCAACCAGCACGCAATTAGACACAACGCCTGCTGTGGATTGGCAATTAACTCCACCGCCATTTTCAGAATTTACTGTTCCCCCGCTCATTAAAGTGAAGCCGGATAATGTAGCCCCATTTGTTATATACGCGCACCGGATGGCATTGGGGCCGTTGTTGGTCACGGGCATTTGGTAACCCTGAATCATTGTAACAGATGGGCCATTGACACTTTGGACAGTGAGGGGAGTTGTGAGTGCTACACGATTCGTGCCACCGATTCCGCTAACGGTTTCACCGCCTGTTTGATAAACGCCATTAGATACCAGAATCAAATCGCCAAGGATTGAAACATTGATGGCGCTTTGAATGTCTGTCGCGGCTGTGCTCCATGAGGTATAGGGTGAGACAGGAGTTGTATTGCTCACGTTCACGTACCGGATTGAAGCTATTGATAATAGTGCCGGCCCGCTGTTCGTGGCACTGATCAAGTTGGTGATGTCAACTGTGTACATACCCGTGTTCGTGCTTTGGACGTCAAAAATAGTTAACGTGGGAGAAGTGCTGCCGTTGATTTGCCCACCATCCATTAATGGCGTGCCGTTGAAAAACCATTGATATGCCAGTCCGTTGCCTGTTGCCGCCACTGTGAAACTGGCGTTATTGCCCAAAGGTGCCCCAGCGTTGGCCGGTTGTCCTGTGATTTGAACCTGATTATAAATTTCCAATGTCGCATTTGAGCTCGAAACCGCATTTATAGAATTTGTGACCACGACATAATAGCTGCCGACGTTATTGGGTTGGACATTCGTAATAGTCAGGGTTGATGTACTGCTGCCACTGATATTTCCGCTGTCCGACAGTTTGCCACCATTAAAATACCACTGATAGATCAACGGCACGCCGGTTGCAGTAACGCTAAGCGTCGTATTGCTGCCCTGCACAACTATTTGGTTGGCTGGTTGTGCCAGAATTTTAACAGGATAAATGACGGCTAAAGTTGCATTGGAACTCTCAACGCTCTCTACTCCATTGGAAATAACTACACTATAAATGCCATCGTAATTAGATTGGACGTTTTGAATGCTATAAGTGGCATTGGTGGCACCGTCAATATTTGTCCCATTGAATAGCCATTGATAACTTAACGGGTCGAAGCTCGTTGCCAAAACGTTAAAATTGACTGCTTGTCCGCTGACGATTGTCTGACTTGAAGGTTGCGTTTGTATAAATATGGCATCAGGGGGAAGAGCGGTAATAATAATCTCGCCATTCGGTGAATCATTGGGACTTGTGACGCCGGAAATCTCGGTGAGTTTGGCTGCTGCAGATGAGTCAATATAAGACCCTCCGCCGCCTCCCGGAGAGCCGACGCCACCCCCTCCACCACCTCCTCCGCTATAACCGCCCCCTCCACCACCGGCATCATTGCCATCCTCGCCACCGCCGCCACCACCGCCGTAGCCGCCGTTGTTGTTAGAGAAGCCGCGGTAGTCACCGCTGCCGCCCGCCCCGCCGTTCAGGAAACTGTTGCCGCCACCGATCCCGGCAGCGCTGTTGCCGCCGTCACCGTAAAAACCACCGCCACCACCGCCGTCGGCGTAGCCGCCGCTGCTGCCTTCGCCGCTGCCTCCTCCTCCGCCATAACCATTGGTTCCACCGTTAGCGCCGGCTCCGTTGATTCCAGTTAACCCGCTGCCAGCGGAAAAGGTTCCGCTACCTCCTCCACCGCCGGCGATCAGTAACGGTGTGCCGCCATTGACAACGAAACTCCCGCCGCCTCCACCTCCGCCTCCGTCGGTAAAAGTGCCTCCACCTCCGCCAACAAGAATGGTGAGGTTCGTTGCTGTCGCAAATCTGAATTGACCCTCAATTTCGGCTCCGAGACCGCCGTTTCCGATATCATTACCGCCTTGAGCACCATAAGCAGTGATATTGTATAGGCCCGGACTCAGGGTGATATTCGTCTCAGCTCCACTGAACAGGTAGATGTTTGTTTGAGCTGAAGCGCGGATGGCCAAAAATCCAAGAAAAAAGGCAGCAAACAACCTTTGAATTTTGACGATAGGCCTCATGCTGATTAGAGGCTCATTATTAAGACTTTACGTACGAAGTCAAGGAAAAAGGGGCATTGGATTCCGACTTTTGCGTGAACAACTCGAAGTCAAGTTTCGGTTCCCGTATGGAGATCCTATGATAAAATACCCGTTGGTTCTTTGACATACAAAGTAAAAGCGGAAAGCGAAAGTCGGAAAGCGGAAAATCCGTGTTCATCGGTGTCCATCCGTGGTTGAATTAGGCCGGTAAATTACCCTAAATCAAGCCTCCTTACGAAAAAACAAACCGAAACCAAACCAAAACAAACCGAAAAATGATAATGACCATTGATTCCGGGTTGGCTTTCATTCGCAATCTATTGTTCCTGCCATTCACTCTCTCCTTGAGGAGGGCAGGGTGAGGGAGAGCTATATTTTCCCATTTATGGCCAAAACCAAACCGCCGCAAGGTCATGCAAGGTAAAAAATTGAGGATGGAAAAGAGAGAGTTGGGTTGATGTAACAATCGCGTAACGCCACCCTTTTTTCCGTTACACCACAGAACAACTCGTTAAGATACTAAAGCATGAAACAGACACGGCGTGAGTTCGTTAAAACACTTTTCGTAGCCAGCCAGGCGGCGGTGGCCAGCCGCTTTTTGTCCGTTAATTTAATGGCGCAAAACGCGTCGCCGGACGCCCTGAACTTTGCGGTCATCGGCGATTGGGGCCGTCGCGGCGAACGGGACCAGGTGGAAGTCGCCCAACAAATGGGCAAGTCGGCCCAGGATATCAATGCAAAGTTCGTCATCTCCGTCGGCGACAATTTTTATGAAGGCGGCGTGACGGGCGTGGATGACAAGCACTGGAAACAGTCGTTTGAAAACGTTTATACCGCGCCGTCCCTGCAAGTGCCATGGTATCCGATCCTGGGCAATCACGATTATCACGCGGATTGCAATGCGCAGATCGCTTACAGCCAGTTGAGCAGCCGTTGGAATATGCCGGCGCGTTATTACATGCAATGCCACCAAATTGACAAGGACGTCACGGCAGATTTCTTTTACCTGGATACCACGCCGATGGTGCGCATCTATTACAATCGTTATTTCGAAGAGCCGACCTACGCCAACGTGAGCAAGGAGAATGTTCCGGCGCAACTCGCGTGGTTCAAGCAGGCGCTTTCCAACTCCAAGGCGCAGTGGAAAATTGTTTTTGCCCATCATCCGATTTACTCCGGCGGAGATCACGGGGACACGGCTGAATTAATCGAGAATGTTTTACCCTTGATGCAGGAGCATGGTGTGCAGGCTTATTTCAACGGCCATGACCATGACCTGCAGCATTTGATGGCTGGGAACATCAATCTCTTCTGTTCCGGCGGCGGCTCGCAGCATCGTCCAACCAGAATGACGTCGCACTCGAAGTTTGCCGATGCCTGTTCCGGCTTTGCTACGGTGTCCCTGGGGGCTGACAAGATGAACATTCGTATGATTGACAACAATGGCAAGTTGCTCTATACCACGAGCATATTCCGCAATAGTACCAGTGGTCCATTAGCGTAAAGTAGAGTACTAGTATTCTGCCGTTTTTGGGCCGGTCGTAGCTGGGATATGACATATTATGAACGGCAGATTATACGTGGTAGTTTTGGCAGCTTTCATTTCCGCCCTGGCTCATGCCCAGGACAATTCTACAAACACTCGAGAGATACGCACACCCGCGGCGCCGCATACCCCGCGCATTAACGGCCCGGATATTTTCGGCGTCCGCCCGGACCATCCATTCTTGTATCATATCCCCGTGACAGGTGACCGGCCAATGTCCTATTCAGCCGATGGATTGCCGGACGGATTGAAGCTGAACGAGCAGACCGGTGAGATTACCGGCACGCTCAGAAACGAAGGAGATTATGTCGTTACGCTTCATGCGAAGAATGCCCTCGGTGAGAGCACGAAGAAATTCAAAATCGTTGTTGGCGAAACCATCGCGCTAACACCACCAATGGGTTGGAACAGTTGGAACCATTATTCATCGCGGGTAAGCCAAAAGATTGTTTTAGAAAACGCGAAGGCAATGGCGGATTCGGGACTGATGGACCATGGCTGGACTTACGTAAATATGGACGACACCTGGCAGGGCGCTCGCGGCGGCCAATTTAGTGCCATCCAGGGCAACGAAAAATTTCCGGACATGAAAGATCTGTGTGATTCCGTCCATGCACTGGGACTGAAAGTCGGCATTTACTCGACGCCCTGGGTGACGTCGTATGCGGGGCATATTGGCGGCAGCGCGGAAAACCCGGAAGGCAATTGGAAGCCGTTCACCGGTTCCAAGAAGGGAATTGTGAACAAGAAAATCCTGCCCTTCGCGATTGGGCAATATCACTTTGCGACAAATGACGCACAGCAATGGGGTGCCTGGGGGATTGATTATTTGAAGTATGACTGGAACCCGATTGAGTTTCCGGAAACCCAGGAAATGGCGGATGCATTGCGGCACAGCGGACGCGACGTCATTTTCAGTTTGTCGAACAACATGAACATTACCAACGCGCCGGCCATTTCGCCGATTGCGAACAGCTGGCGCACGACGGGGGATATCAAGGCGAATTGGATTTCGATGAGCCAGCGCGGTTTTGGGCAGGACAAATGGGCGAAGTACGCGAAGCCGGGTCATTGGAATGACCCGGACATGCTGGAAATCGGCACGAGCGAGCACAACCAGACTGGCTTGAAGCCGGAGGAGGAATACACGCACATGACCGTATGGTGCCTGGATTCAGCACCGCTGCTGCTGGGTAATGATTTGACGGCGATGGATGCATTTACGCTGAACCTTTTGGAGAACGATGAAGTGTTGGCGATTGATCAGGATGCGCTGGGCAAGCAGGGCGTCATGGTAGCTAAAGGCGAGGGTTATCTGGTTTACGAAAAGCATCTCGAAGATGGTTCGATTGCCGTGGGCCTTTTTAATTTGGCGGATGATGGTCCGGCAACCATCACTGCGAAGTGGTCGGATTTAGGAATCAGCGGCCAGCGAAACGTGCGTGATCTGTGGCGGCAGAAGGATTTGGGACAATTCACAGATTCGTTTGCGGTGAGCGTCGCGCCGCACAGCGCGGAACTGGTTAAAATCCAATAGGCCGCTCTCCCGCGCCTCCCAAAACATCAACTTGCTTCTTGCTGTAGCTTTGGCATAATACATTTGCCTTGCCGCACGCATAGCTCAATTGGATAGAGCATCTGACTACGGATCAGAAGGTTTCAGGTTCAACTCCTGATGCGTGCACCACCTTTTCAGGCAAAAACGCAAATTCGCTCGACTCTTGCACAGAATTTGCACAAAATCCGCCGCGAACTCCTGACCGGCGCGTGCGATTTCCAGTCACCATCCGCCATCGGCAGAGCAGGGTGAAAATCTATGCTCCTGGCAAAAGCTTTAATTATTATCGCCTATGCTTCACATCAGCGGGTAAACGCCGGATACGAACTTTCACAAATTATTCTAAGGCTAAAAATGCCGCAAATCGTATTGTGAGGGAAATCT
>DATJXK010000118.1:0-6483 GCA_035500235.1 Pseudomonadales bacterium
ATCCGGAAGATGCCGCGGCTATTATGTGCGTGAAGAAATTGTCACGGACTTAGAGCGGTTTAAGAAATGATCCGGCGGTTCAGGATTCACTGACCTTCCTGATTTCGTGGCAATATAACCGGCCATGGTAACTCACGATAATACTGGCCAGTTCATCCTCCGGAACTTTGGGAAAGCTATAAAACTGGTAATCTTTGGCGTGTTCGCCAAAAGTCCCAATCGAAAAGATAAACGGCTCGGCGCATTGCGGCACCTCGGTGCCATCCGCCCTTAACAGCCAGACCTGCACCAAATCAGCGCCTTTCCGTTCCCGCCAATTTTTGAGGAACCCCATAGGCACCTGCACGGAAAAGCAGGACGATTGCTCCCGGAAAATGGCCGGCCCGCTCCCATTCAAATAGATTTCCTGGGGGCTAACGATTTTCGCATTCGACAAATTTACCGTCTCCATCACGCAACTCATCTCTTAGTTCAACAACGTTTCTCGGGATTCGTTGCCAATTTTGTTTGACTGTTTCCGTTATTCATCCTTGATTTGTGCGATGCCGTTTTTTCCTGTGATAATGACTCGCCTTATAAAATTTGCGCTGCTCGCCGCCCTAACTTTTTTGGCGGCAACTGTTTTGGCTGATACCAACGAACTCGCACTCATTCCGTGGCCGCAAAAAGTCCAGCCAATGGACGGTACGTTCAGCCTCACCGCCCAAACGCGCATTTATTCTGACTGGTCTTCGCGCAAAACGGCCAATTTCATTGCCGAACGGTTGCGTCCGGCCACCGGGTATCCCCTAACCACTCATGTAAAGTTCTTTTCAAGCAAAGCCATTAAGAACGGCATCTTCCTGACCACCAAAAACGCCAGCACGAATCTCGGGCCGGAAGGGTATGAACTTCTCGTCACGACAAATTCCATTGTAATTCGCGCGCCAACGCAGGCGGGATTGTTTTACGGCAGCCAAACGTTGTTGCAACTGCTTCCGCCGGAAATCTTTTCTTCGAACGTTGTCACGGCCAACTGGCAGGTGCCGTGCGTGGATATTGAGGATTGGCCGCGATTCCAATGGCGCGGGTTTATGTTGGATGTCAGCCGTCATTTTTTCAATAAATCCGAAGTGGAAGCCCTCCTGGACGAAATGGCTCTTTATAAATTAAACCGGTTCCACTGGCACCTGACGGACGACCAGGGCTGGCGCATCGAAATTACGCAGTATCCCAAACTCACAGAAGTGGGCGCCTGGCGCGATAAAGTGAACTTTGTGCCGCCGAGCAAAGAAACATTCCAGCATCCCGCCTGGTCGCAACCCACTCCCGATAAATTTGCGCCGGACGGCCGTTACGGCGGCTATTATACGCAGAAGGACATCCGCGAAGTGGTCGCTTACGCCGCTGCACGGCATATCATCATCGTTCCGGAAATTGAAATGCCCGGCCATGCGGAGGCTGCCCTCTCGGCCTATCCCCAATACAGTTGCGTCAATTTCTCCGGTAACGACTTAAAAGGCCACAAGGGCATTTATGATCCCTCCAACCCGGAAACATTTGTCTTCCTGGACAATATTATGTCCGAGGTTTTCAAGCTGTTTCCCGGGCCGTATGTGCATATCGGGGGGGATGAAGTGCAAACGAATTACTGGCATAACAATACCAATTGCCAGGCGCTCATGAAACGCGAGGGGCTGGCGGATGAACACCAATTGCAAAACTGGTTTACCGCACGCATGGAGAAATATATCAGCGCCCACGGCAAAATACTCGTCGGCTGGAGCGAGATTTTGCGGGGCGGCCTGCCCACCAATGCCGTGATCATGGACTGGATTGGCGGGGGCAAGGATGCCGCGATGTCCGGCCATGACGCCGTCATGGCGCCGTCCGAACCGGTTCCTTATTGCTACTTCGACTACTACCAATCCACCAATCACGCCGCGGAACCGCGAGCCATTGGCAAATACGTGCCGCTAAGGCAGGTTTATTCATTCGAACCGATGCCGGCAGGGCTGCCGGTGGAATTTCAATCGCACATCCTTGGTGCCCAGGGGAATTTATGGACGGAATACGTCCCATCCCTGCCACACGTGCAATATATGATTTTCCCGCGTGAATGCGCCATGGCCGAAGTCACGTGGTCCGCCCCGGATAACCGTAATTGGGACGATTTCTACCAGCGGCTGCAGGAGAATGAAAAGTGCCTCGATGAATTAGGGGTCAATTACCGCCCCGGCGGCAATGAACCCATTATTCCGCCCAAAAAGCGCTCGAAATAAAGCGGGATACAAGAACTTACCCTAAAAAAGAAAAACCGGGCCAGTCAGTCAGGGGGTGACCAAAGGGCCCGGGGAATTGTTGATACGCACATTTTGCAGATTTACGGAGACCTTCAGTTCGCGTCTGTGCCGAACAACGAACCGAAATTTTTAAAATTCTAAATTCAAAGATCTATTTTCAACTCTTCCTGCAAGGTCTTATCTCGCCTTGCATGCTCCTAATTAATCATAATCACTTATTGTTGTCAACGCCTTTTTATAAAGTATAAGAACATATAATTAATGTCCAAAAATTCATAAGAGGTGAATCCCGGGGGGAAATGGAGTGGCCGGAAAATTTACACTCAAAGGTTTGACATTGCCCTCGCTTCTGTCAAGTTGGCCGGTGCAGCGAATCAGTTGATTTTGAAACCAAAATGAGCTGTGAATAACTTGCGAATAAGAGTTAATACATTCTTGTGGCTAGCAAGAATGGTTTGCGATAAAACGATTGGGCAATCGCACGACAGGTGGAATTCTCAAGCGTTTCAACGATGTGTGTGGAGATGTCTTGATGAAAATGTCGCAAGTGGTTGTAAATAAACAGGTTTTAACAAGTTCTCGGGAGAATGAAAACGGCTGTCATTTTTGCGGTTCACACGTGGTGAAACAGCGGTTTTCATGAGTAATTGAATGAAATGGGCGGTGCTATGAAAACATCAACTTTGGACGGAGTGAATAAATCGCCTTTAAAAACAAGCTTTTTGACAGAGATGCAACCTTCACCGGATAAAATTTGGACAGCAGCACAAGAACATCTTCGCTCTAAATTAAGGTCAGACACTTACGACATGTGGTTCGCCCCGCTCCAGGCGGTGGACATGGACACCAACCAGATCACACTGGAAGTCGCGAACGAATTTTGCGAACTCTGGCTCAAGGAAAATTACCTCGGCCTTTTACAGGACGCGCTGGCCATTCCCGCCGGCCGCCGTTTGCTGGTGAAATTCAAAATCAACGGGCAGTTGCCCCCGCCGCCCGCGCCGACGCGTTTGGCAAAAGTGACGGAAAACGCGCCTGAACGTACTACCAGCCATGGCGACCTGATTCTCAATCCCAAAAATACGTTCGACACGTTCGTGGTCGGCACCAACAATAATTTCGCCTGCGCCGCCGCCAAGGCCGTGGCCGAGGCCCCGGGAAAATCGTACAATCCCCTCTTTCTCTACGGCGGAGTGGGCCTGGGCAAAACGCATTTGCTCCATGCGATCGGCCAGCATGTGGCCGGAAATAAAAAAGGCGCGCGGATCGCTTACGTCTCCTCGGAAAAATTTACAAACGAATACATCGACAGCATCCAGAACAACAAACTGGTTTCGTTCCGCAAAAAATATCGCCAGACGGATGTGCTGTTGATTGACGACGTCCAGTTTTTGGCCGGCAAGGAGCGCATCCAGGAGGAATTTTTCCATACCTTCAATGCACTGCACGAGGCGCATAAGCAGATCGTTCTGACCTGCGACCGTCCCGCCAGCGAAATCCAGGGTCTCGAACATCGCCTGGTATCCCGTTTCGAATGGGGTTTGGTGACGGATTTGCAGCCGCCGGACGTGGAAATGCGCCTGGCCATTCTCAAGAAAAAGGCCCAGATCATGGGCGTGATGTTGCCGGAAGAAGTCGTGAATTTCCTCGCCAACCGCATTCGCACCAATATCCGCCGGCTGGAAGGCGCGCTCATTCGCACGGCATCTTATGCCTCCCTCACTGGCAGGAAATTAAGCATCGAAGTGGTGGAAAGCCTGCTGCGCGAAATCCTGCATGAAGAAGGCCGTTTCACCGTCAGCATCGAGGCCATCCAGAAAAAAGTGGCTGAACACTTTGACATCCGCCTGGCCGATATGACCAGCAAGCGCCGCCCGGAAAACATCGCATTTCCGCGCCAGATCGCCATGTATTTTTCCCGCCAGTTGACCGACAGCTCCCTCAACGCCATTGGCGAAGCCTTTGGCGGACGCGATCACGGCACCGTCCTGCACGCCTGCCGCCTCGTCAAAAACCGCATGGAAGTGGACGCCAATGTCCGCCAGGTGGTCCATTATTTGGAAAAGCAGTTGATGCGGTAGCATCAATATCTTCCCATTTTCGTGTTTGTCCTCCTCTTTAATTTGAGGCGGACAACACTTTTTCATTTTTAATTTCTCTTTTTTTATTATTTTGCCTGCATGCCCGTCATCGAGGTTAACGGCCTGACCAAGGCTTTCCGCACGTACAAAAAGCAACCCGGCTTTGGGGGTGCGGTAAAAGGACTTTTCCACCGGCAATATGAGCAGACGGTGGCGGTAGATAATGTCAGTTTCAAAATCGAACCGGGCGAACTCGTCGGCTTCCTGGGCCCGAACGGGGCCGGGAAAACCACCACGCTCAAGATGCTCGCCGGCCTGCTCTATCCCACCGGCGGCAGCGCAAAGGTGCTCGGTTATACTCCGTGGGAACGCGCCGACGGCTATCGCCGGCAATTCGCCCTGGTGCTCGGCCAGAAAAACCAGCTTTGGTGGGACCTACCCGCGCGCGAATCGCTCGAACTCAATGCCAGGATTTACGGCATTCCCAAGGATCGCTTTGAACAGACGGTGAAAGAAATGACCGAGCTCCTTGGCGTCGGACACAAGCTCAATGTCAGTGTGCGCGAGCTTTCCCTGGGCGAACGCATGAAGATGGAGTTGATTGCGTCCCTGCTGCACCAGCCAAAGATTCTTTTTTTGGACGAGCCAACCATCGGCCTGGACGTCGTTTCGCAAAAGACCGTGCGCGAATTTATCCGCCGGCACAATGCCACGAGCCAAACGACCATCCTGCTCACGAGCCATTACATGGCGGACATCCAGGAATTGTGCAAACGCGTCATCATCATTGACCACGGCAAGATTTTCTTCGACGGCCAGCTCAGCGAAATCGTGGACCGCTTCGCCGATTTCAAGCTGGTGACCATCCAATGCGAAAAGGCCGACCAAATTTCCAAAGAAAAACTGGGCGGTTACGGTGAAGCGACCGAGCAAACCGCCACCGGCATCACGCTCAAAGTGAAACGCGACCGCGTGATTGCTGTGTGCAAATCCCTCCTCGACGATTTGCCCGTCACGGACATTGACATCCAGGAAATCCCGATTGAGGACGTCATCCGCCAGATTTTTTCGGCGTAACCTTAAAGCCCCGCCGTTAGTTCTTCTCCCGTTGCGCGAGCAATTTCACTTCTGCTTTCAATTCATTTAATTGTTCGGCCAGGGAATCGTTCTGCCGCTTGAGCGCGGCATTCTCAGCGCTTTGTTCTTCGAGCTTTTGGTTCAGGCCCTGGATAGCGGCCAATTCCACGCCGTCGAATTCCAGCGTGCTGATGCCTTTGTCGTCGCGCCCCGGATAAAAGGCATGTTTAAAATCCTGGGCCATGGGGCCGATATTCGGCACATCCTGGTCTGATTCCCATTTGTAATTCCATTGCTGGATTGGCACAGAGGCGAGTTTATTAAGGACGGCTTGATAATCCACCGCCTTAAAATTCTTTTTGGCATTGCGATCCGAAACACTGGTCCAGCTATTGCCGTTGGCCGCCAAATAAACACCCGCGCCAGTCACGCCGGAACTGGAGGTGTACAGCCGGTACCCGCCCGCGGCGCGCGCATTAAAAGAATTGTTATTGGTGGAAGCAAAAATTGTCCCGGAATTATCCGACCAGACGAAGGCGCCGGTATTGGTTGCCTGCCCAAGAGAACCGGCGGCAAAAGAGGAGGTCCCGCCGGCGACATTCTGGAAGCCGCCAGGAACAGTGCCGTAACTGCCGCTGGCAATATTTTGGTAGCCCCCGCCCACGGTAGATTGATACTGGCCGGTGGCCTGATTGCCCTGGCCGCCGGCAATGGTGCCCACGCTGCTGCTGTTATTATTGTTCTCGCCGCCACCGATCGTTCCCTGGCCGCTTCCGTTCGTATTAAATTCACCGCCGCCGATGTATGAATAACCGGCGTTATTCAAGAGCATGTTGTAATACCCACCGGCGATGGTGCCTTCATAGTCATTTGCACCAATGGTATTGTTCCAGCCGCCGCCGATGAAGGTGTGATCTGACGAACTGAAAGCAATGACGTTATTTTGTCCTCCCGCCACGGCGGAATAATTGCTGCTCGATTGGAAGCCCGGCAGGACATTAGGGGAAACCACCCCGCTGGAAAGATTATTCGCATTCAAATTG
>DATJXK010000119.1:0-36516 GCA_035500235.1 Pseudomonadales bacterium
ACAAACAAGGACGGCGACCAAAATAGCTCTTCCGCTTTGCGGCTGCGCTACGGTTCGCTACGCTCACCTGCGCTCCGCCGCAAAGCGGAATGTCACCCATCCGGTGAGGATAAAGTGTCACCTATCCGGTGAGGAGGTTCCAGATCGCGCCCTACCTTTTCAAGGAGATTCTTAGTCAGGCGGTAAGGGATTATACTGTTCCACGACGATGTGGGGTGTGGCGTTGGGATTGGCGGGCGTGGGGGTGTTGTCCACGCGGATAATGGCGCGGCTGGCGGATTCGGCGGTGACCTGGTAGTTCGTAACGAGGCCAAAGAATGTGCCGCTGGTGACGATGCCGTTGGGGGCGGGTTTCAAGGTCTGGCCATAACAATAGATGACGTAGCGCGGCGGAGACTGGGGCGTGCCGTTCACGGTGAGCAGACCCATGATCTGCTGCGGCAACCATTCGTACATTTCATCGCTGATGCCGTTTTGAATTTCGGTATGCGCACCTCCAAATGATATGTTGTTGGTATTCAACAATGGTGATTGGTCTGCGAGTTGTGGCGCGGCAAGAATGTCCCCGACGTGCTCAAAAACGCCATGCAGACCGTCGATTGCCACAAAATTAGTGCGGGCGTTGTTAATACCCTGCACGATTTCTGCCATCGGAGAAGATGCCGTATTGAATCCAGCAGGCTGAATGGTTATGGCAGAATAACCCTGCCCAGGCAGATTTATCAGCCCAGTTTGATTAGCCAAAGGATTCTGATAATGTGTCGTCCGGCCAACCGTTTGATAAGGGATATTATTTGAAAAGACCATTACCCCGCTTAGCACAGAAGACCAGGCAGCAAGGCCCGCCAATGAATTATTTGGATCATTCGCTCCCACATTCACAGAAAGCCGACCACGTGTGGCATCATCATTAGGTGTGACGGTGAAAAGATCGAACAACAAACGATCCTGTATAGGCGCCATGTTTAGGGCATCAAAATAGTTGTTAACATTGCCCGTCCAATGAACCCACGTGTTTGAACCTATGTAATTGAGCGGCCCATTGGCAATTTGCTGGACCAATTGCAAAATATTGGTTGATTTAAGATAAACGGTCTGCCAAGGCGTTCCGCGATGAACACGGCCAAGCCAACCAATTGAAGGCAACATATTTGTTGGGAAATCCCAATTATCGGCTGAAGCAACCAGGGAATCTTTGTAAGCCATATTGTATTGATTCTGGTCCATCTGCGCTCCGGTTTGTCCAAGAGTGCCCCACGGGGCATAGCGATCGTTTGCACTGCTGAGTTTGCTAAGAATTGGATTGTCCGTCGTTCTACTGTTTGTAGAGCTGTTCGGATCAGTCAGGTCAGATGTAATGTAGTGAACCAATGGGTCATTTGCCTCATAAATAAATCTTTGAGTTGATACACGTATAGGAGTATACGGTGCCTGCATACTTAGTTCACTATTTGTAACATAGCCACCCACCGCAGCGGCATAAGGGGCGCGATTTTGCGGGCTAAAAAAGGCCGCAAAAAAGGCCTGTTGAGCAGCGGGAGTCGTGTCGGAAGTACCGGGAACGGGAGTGTTTCTCCAGCCTCCACCGTCTTGATCTTCTCCAGGCGGCGCGGCATTCTCGGTAGACGAGACGAGAAACTGTTCGTATACGCCATACGGCATATCCCCTCCCATGTAGCCGTTGGTACTCCAAATACCGTTATTAAAGCCATAACTCTCATCAGCAATATTCTGGTTTAGATTGGCGGTATTATTCATGCCGCCAAGCTGAACGTAATCAAGGATCCTTCCATTGCTGTCCACCATATAGGCCTGCAAGCGATTGGTCATCAATAGGGTCATTTGCGGTAATTGCGGCGTTCCCCTGTCCAAATAATTTTGAGGATTCAAGAATGTGGGAATAAAGTTTGGAGCTGTGATGAGCCCGCCCGCTGGACCTGTAAAATTGGTCGAGCCGGGACCATAATAATATACAAAACTGGAGTTTGTAAACCAAAGCGAGTTACCGGGATTCAAGACAAACGGGAGGGATACGCGAGTGTTCATACTGTTCAGAATATACCCCCCGGCAGCGAGGGTATAATTAAACAGATTTGTTCCCAAAAGCATAACAGACGTTTGTGCATGAAAGGGCAACTGTGTATTAGTTACGGAGCCAAAATAAGTATTAGCAATCGCAGAGCCGATTCCACTGCTTGCCGGAGCAGGGGGATTGGTCCAGCTTATCCCCAGTGACAAAGTATCCCGCGCTACCAGCGCCACTGGATTATTATAATTTTCGGCATAGTTGTTTGCGTCCGCCAGGCCGAAATAATTGCTTATGCCCATGATATACATTTGATTAGTGGAATATCCCCTGCCAAAAGGAAATTGGTTGCTGGTCGTAGTGTTGGTCACACGATTGAATTGCAACAGGCGCTCAATAAAGAAATTGTTTTCCACTTCAACTTTGTCCAAGTTGGGAAATCCTTTTTTAGCCCCGATAATCCAAGGAACGCCCCAAACATTGCTGACGCTGATTCCAAACGGCAAATCGGTCACTTCAATTGGACTCGCAAATATCGAATCGCCCACTCCGTTTGTCGCACGGGTAATATATTGATAGCCTTTAATATAAACGTTTGTAAAGCGTTCACCTTTGATGACGCTGAACTCATTTGTCGTCCAAAAAACCGGCCGGAAAACCGAAGGATAATTGGATATACCTGCCGTTGTATCGTTGCTATAAGTAACGGAGTCATAAATATTGGCCGCGAGCTGGAGGACGCGATTGATGGCCGGTGTGTAGGCAAAAGTGCCATTAACATAAACGGGGATATTGGTGATGCCGAAGGCAGGAATCTGGTTGGTCTGTCCGTAATAAGCAATATTGGTCGCCTGCATCCCATCAATATTTGTGAAGTATGTGTACGGAGGATGTGGAGGCGGCAATATCGTTCCGGAAATGCCATAATATGTCTGAACATAATTGGACGGTGACTCTTCATACCATTCCGCAGAATATGCGTGCAACATTTTGTCCGCAGCAGCGGTGAAGAATGACTGTGGCTGCCAAAAGAAGAAATTTGTCTCCAAATTTGGCACTGCGGTAAGATTCCGGAGAACACCATTAGCATCACAATCCACTACGGCATTGGAATAGTTGATATTAATTTTATCTGATTCCGGCAACGAATCAGAGCCAATTTGACCAAGCATCCGATAAAACGTGTAGCGGTCGTAGGTATCATTGCTTGTGCCAACATCAAATATCCTATTTACGAACTGGGGCGAACTTTTGGTTGGATCAAAATATTCCGCTGGAGTATAGAAGAAATCATTGGCGTTGTGCGAACCCAGCCAAGGCGACGAAGGATTAAGTGTGCTGACAGGGCCCACATAGTTAACCGCATAGTTGGTATTGAAGGTGGTTTGTTGCCATGCACTGTAGCCATCTAAACCGCTCCGAACCCAAAAATTTGCCCCCACGTTACCGAAAATACTATTTGCGTTCGAAAGGGACAGATAAGAGTCTGCGTAACGCCAAGCTATAAGCGCCCGTGCATCATCAAAAGCAAAGCTGCTATTTAGCGGAATTTCAGGATAACGATAAGGTTCAACTAAAGGATCCCATTGATTGGGGTTCAAATCTGTCAGAAAGGCGGCGAGATTGATTTCCCATGAACCCACTCCCTGGTTGCGACTGTAGGCATCGCCCGTCGGCGGCGCCAACACATTATTGTTGCCATTAAAGCCATTGAGGGCCTGGTTGTGGATTTCGTTAATGTCGAGTGTGTTTGCAGGAACGGCGATATAACAATAACGTGCGATAAATTGATTGTTCGGGCCGTGGGGCTGATCGGGATGTTCGAGGACACCAATCCATTCGGGATCGCCGATCTGCAAAGAAGTGGTACCAAGACCTCGGGGAGGAAACTGGTTATCAAGGTTGGTGACGACGCCGTTAGTGTCAAACTCTCCGTTGCGGTTCAAATCGAGATAGAAGCGGAAATCGTTTGAGTAAGAGACGGGGGCGCGGGGATTGTAATAAAGGTTGGCGATGTTTTGGTCGAAATCCGCCACGGACAACGGGCCGGGGCCGTTATTATAAGAAATGTAATTAACGTTTAAGTAGTTGGCGGAGCCGTTGGTAAAGCCGATGGTATTGATGTAATTGGTCGAGACGAGGAGGCTTTGGATGTAGGGGTTGGTGGTGATTAAAATCTGGGAGACGATGCGGGCTTCGGCCTGGGCAAGCGCGGAATCGGACGCGAGCTTGGCGGCGGTGGTATCGGACTCGGTGGAGACGGAGTTGCGTTCGCGCCGGCTGACGGCCAGGAAGGCGATGGCCATGACGAGGGTGACGCTCAGGAGGATGAGGGTGACGACGAGGGCGACGCCGCTTTGGGAGCGGCGTTGAGAGTTGAGAGTTGAGAGTTGAGAGTTTAGCTCGCCCTCATCCGTGGAACCAAAATCATCACGCGAACGATTCTCCCTCAAGCGCAGACGGCTCGCGGGTACGCTCGCCCCACCTTGATCAGAGACAGGCGAAACGCCTGTCTTAGGGCATGAATGGTAAATGCTAAATGGAATCTTCATTGATAGGCTGCGGGGTCGAAGTTGCGAATCCAGACGCGGCGGGAAAAGACGTGGACCTGGCCGGCGGAGTTCGCGAGATAATTGCTTTGGTTAAGGCCGTTGAGGCCTTCGGCGTGCTGCAGGACGCGGTCTTCCAGGGTGGCCAGGACAATGCCGACGGAGACAGGGACGGCGTTGCTGACGAAGAAACAACTGGTCTCGCCCAGGCCACTCCCGATGAAGGTCGCGTTCTGGACGGGAATGGAGGGGAAGCCGCGTGTGTAGGCGTAGTAGCCGTTGGTCATCCAAATGCCGTTGGTGTCATAGGGGCGCGTGGTCAGGTTGATCACGCCATCCATCAAATGGCTCCAGGTGGCAGAGTTGGAATAGGCAAACATGATGAAATTGGTATAGAGCGCAAACTGGCCCATGGCGCCGGAGGCGGCATTGGTGGTCATGTAGAAACGGTAGAGCGGATAAAGGGTGCCGTCAGCGAGGTTGGTATTCACAGAATAACCGGTACCAATCCAACTGGAGACGCCGTTGACGTTGCCTTTGCTGAGGATGAAAATGTCTTCAAGAATGTTTGTGCGCAGCGCGCCGGAGGGGCTCCCGACCAGGGATTGATACAGGGGCGAGGGCGGAAATGGCGGGAAGCTGGGCGGCTGGAAAAATCTTACATTAGAGCAAAAATTAATGGGGGAATTCGTGGTGACAAACTCGTTCCCGTTTAGACCGGTATAATTCGGGCCGCCGGAGGGGATCATGGCTTCGAGGTCGCCGGCGATTAAATCCATGGCGGAGCGGCCGCCCTCGAGGGTATCGCTCTGGGTCAGGCTGGCGCGAAAGGCGCGCTGGGTGGCGCCGAACACAGCCATGAGGGCGAACACGATGAGGGAAAGCAGAGCCAGGACGACGAGGATTTCGATCAAGGTGAAAGCGCGATTGCGGGATGTGGATCCACGCACAGATGGCCGAGTGCGAGTTGCGGAATCGGAATTGTCCGTGTTGCGTGTTGCGTCAAGCAAACCCGAGGCGCGGCGTCCACGACGGGCGGAACGGGTCCGTTTAGAGACAGGGATGAGGCAGACGGGTTCGTCCCCGAAATCAATCGGCAACCGGCGCACGAATTGGGACAGCTTTTTCTTCATGGAGCGTTCGTGAGATACGAATTAACAAACGATTGCGATTGGTAAACGTACAGGTTCGGGTTGTAAGTGACACCGCTGTTGGCGAGGTTGGGCTGGAAGACCAACTGCCCGGCAACGAGGGTGCGAAAGGTTTTGGGCGCGCCGGACCCGACATGGCCGTTGGGCAGGAGCGGATAGAGAAAGGTCAGGCGCAGTTCGCGCAGGGCATTGTTCATCTGGTCGGCGTAGGCGCGCACGGAGCTGTTGTTTTGGTTGTAGATGACGTTGTTGGTGTCAAAGGGGATCGGGGCGTTGACGACGAAAACATGGTAGGCCATGGAGTCCTGCTGCATGAGGGTATTGTCCTGCGGCGGTTTCTCGGCGGCGAGGCCGCTGATAGAATAAACGGAGGCAACGATGTGATTGCTAATGCCGCCGTTAAAAAGGTTGTTGGTGGGATTTCCATCAAGGTCAGTAAATTCCGGCGTGCTCAAAACGCCGATGATGTTCGCGCCGTTGGTCAAGGGGTCGGCGTTGGCCGGGCGGGTAATCGCGTACGTGGGAGCAACAAATGAACCGGAATAGGTGTACCAGTTTACGCCGGAGCTGCCTGATTTCGCCCCGACGAATTTGGACCAGTAATTGGTGATGGCGAAGACGTAGTTGGTGAGTTCGTTCATGCCGAGGGAGCCGTTGCGGATGTCTTCCATGAGGACGCCGGCGTCCTGGTTAATGATGGTTTCCTGGCGGTTGTCCTGCTGGACGTTCATGCCGATGGGCAGGACGCCAATAATGGCAACGAGGGCAATGCCAATGATGGCAAGGCTGATGGCGATCTCCATCATCGTAAATGCCCGAACGGATGGATTAAAACGGAAGTTAACCACGGATGGACACGAATGGACACGGATAGGTTGCGTTTCGCGTGTTGCGTGTTGCGTCAAGCAGTTCTCCAAGCGTTGAGAAGAAGTTAAAGCTTCGCAACTCCGGTTCTCACGGCTAACCACATAAGGAATGGGATGGGTATGAATCTTCATTGCAACTTGTGGTAGAGCAGCGTGGCGCGGCCGGTAAGAGGGTCGATGTGAACGACGTTATAGGAAATATTGGTGGCGTTACCGGGCGGATTATCGATGACTTGCGGCGGACCGATTTGCAGGGAACGGGTGGTCGGGTCTTTGGCGGTGACGAGGCTGCCCTGCGCGAGCGGGATGTCTATGCCGGCGCCGGTGTAATCCTGATCGCCAATACCGGCGGGCGGATTGGGCGCAAACAACTGGCCGGAGGAGGTGGACAACTGGCCGAGATAGTTAAAGGCGATGTAGGGCAGCGTGACCAAATTGTTGCTGGCGTCCTGCGTGGGAAAGGGAAACGTGAAGTTGGTGGTGAACGCGTTGATCTGGAAATAAGCGCTGGAGTTGACGGGGTCGGAAAATTGAAAATAAGGGACGGTCGCGGTACCACCGGGATTATAAAATTTCCACAGGGGAATAAAACTGCCGTCGGGAAGGGTCTGCCAGGGAGCGAGGTAATGCCATTGATGCTGGCCGGGCTGGTCGCCGATAGCGCCGTACGCCATGAAAGTGTAGCCGGTGAGTTGCATGCCCAGAAGGCTCGTCGCGACGTTGGTTTGCGCCGGGGTCATCGGGGGCTCCGTGAACATAACGTTGGGCGAGGGAACCCAAAAATTAGTAGGGACGAAGACCATGTACACGGTGGTGCGCTGGGACATGGCGAGCTGGCGGGCGCGGCCGATGTCATCGAGCAACTGGCGTGAGGCGCTGATGGAGACGTCGGATTTGCCGAAATTTTTCAGCACGGGCACGGTCAAGGCGGCGATGATGCCAATGATGGAAATGACGGTGAGCATTTCCAGGAGAGTGAAGGCGGCTAGCGCCGCTGCCTTAGGCGCGCTCCCGCGCGCTCCGTGAGATACGCCGCCGGATGGCGTATGATCGAATGCCATGGCAGGTTGGGAAACCCGCCCTAGGCGGCTTGAAATATGGCGCTGGTCGCTCATTTATTGTGTCCAGCTCAGGATGTGTTGTTTGTTCGCGCCGTTGTTGGCAGGCAAGGTCGCGTCAAAAGAAGAGGGACTGCTATTGATGGGTCCATCCGGCCCCATGGACCAGACCATGACGTTGCCAGGGGAAAAGTAGTTGCCGTCTCCGCCGGGCGACGTGGGTTGGGCCATGAGACTCACCAGGCCGGGTGAGCCGCTGGTACCAGTGGAGGAGGAAACCGCGGGCAATTTGTAAAAGGGATCTTCGGTTTTATCGTCTTCGTTCAAATCCATGGTGATGAGGTAGAGGTTACCCCAGGGATCGCGGAAGTTCAGATCAGGGCCGATGCCGGGAGAGTTGGTGCTGGGGGCAATGGTGGCATTCAGGAATTTTGTCCCTTGCGGATTTTTTTGGTGATTGGCATTAACGGTGGGGCCACCGTTGGGATAGTTCGTGAAGTCCATCAAAATAGCGATGACATCGGAATTGCTGGAGATGTAACTTCCGTTGGTATTCCCTGCCTGAAAAAAATTGCCGGTCGGCCAAGTCGTCCCGGCCTTGTTCTTGTAGATGCCCCCGTAGGTAATGTTGGGCAGGCCCGATGACTGAACGGCGGCGGAAACGGGCATGCGGGTATATTGGGATTCATATTGCTCGATACCGCTGCGGATCTGGGCGATTTCAGTGGCCGCCTTGGTTTTTTTAGCGTGCGTGGTGGCCGTGCTCAAGACCGGCAGGAGAATCGCCGCCAGGATGGCGATAATGGCAATGACGGTGAGCAACTCAATGAGCGTAAAGGCCACCGCGCCGGATGATTTAGGTTGAATGGTCGTTTTCATGGTTGGTTCAAGGCAACGGAGAGTTGATTTGGGGGTCGGTCTTCCAGTTGCAAATGAGATTGGTTTTGCCGCCAATGAAGACCTGGATCCACAAGTCGTAGGAGTTGGGATTGTTAACGCCGGGATAAAGATAGCGCCAGGGATTGGCAGGGCGGCCGTCAATGGTGGTTACCGGGCTGTTCGGAGAGGGGCCGGGAATGGGCTGATAGCTGGAGTCACTGTGGGCGGCGGTGCACAGGACGCTGACGGTACCGCCACTTACCGGAACGTTGGCAAGCTGGCTGGATTTCAGCCCGGTCAGAAATGATTGCGCCGCGACAGCGTCTTCCCCGCCGGCGCCGGACCGGCTGCAATTCATAAAACCACTGACGCCGAATACCTGCTGGGCCAGGACGGGCGTGTTGGTAATGCGATAGTCCAGGGTGAGATAGTTGGCATTGGCCGCAGTGCCGATATTGGTGGTTCCCACCAATTCATAATAGAGCTGGTTGGTAAGGGCCCCGAGAGGGAATTGAGCCGAAACACCAGCGTTGCTGGGCGGATAAAAACCATATTTGGAATGGTAACGTTCCAGGGCGGTTTCAATTTGGTCGCGCTCGGACTGCGCGCGCTGGATAACGGCATGGATTTGAACCCTGGAAAACACGGGCATGACGAGCGCGGCGAGGATGCCGATGGTGGCGATGACGATGAGCAGTTCGACCAGGGTAAAACCAACTTGCGTTGGGGCCTTATGCGCGCTCCCGCGCGCTCCGTTGGACATGGCGCCAGACAGCCTGGGGTGCGGCGCACAGATTGAAAATTTAGTTTTCATGGGCGTTTATTTTATTTTTCCCGCAACTCGTTTTCCATCCTTTCGCTCAACCATTGTTTAATCATGCTTTGATAGTTCAGGTAACGCGAGCGGGCCAGGCGTTTGATGCGCGCGAGCATCCGCGGGTCCATGCGCAATGTGATGGTGATGGACTCGGCATCGCTGCCGCCGGCCACGGCTGCCTCCATGAGGCGCAGGTCGGGACGGTTCTGCGACCAAAACTCGGCCTCGCTCTCCTCGTTGTCGAAGAGCGGGACGTCTTCCCATTTGGCAAAGGTTCGCATGTTCAAGCGGGCGCCGGATGCGGCGCCGACGATGATTGGCCGGTCGTCCATTCGGTATCTCACGATTGCAACGTTTGGTTTATTTTCCGCTGATAAAAAAATTGTTCTTCCGGTTCGAAGGCACGCGCCTGGAGAACGCGGATCAGGCGGCCATTCGTGCGATACACGCTAAAGATGCCGAGGCCCGCGGCAGAAACGCCCAGGTTAAAAAACCTGGCCTGCACGCTAAAGCGCGACGAGTCCGGCAAAAGGCGAATGGCAAAGGGGTCTTCAAAAGACTCCTCGATTTCGCGCTGAGTCAAAGAACCATCCATTTCAAATGGCGCGTTGTTCCAATCAAACTCCATAGACGGCCCGATTGTAAATCAAACGCCAATGCAATGTTATTACAATGTATTTACGCACAACCTGAATTCATTGTCAATATGGTATTTATTTAACGGCTGTTTGACAAGGAAGACCACGAAAAAGCGGCTTTTTTCGGCTTTTTTGCCGTTTTGGCAAACCATCGAAAATGGCCCACTGTATATATAGCGCATTTGGTCTAATGTGTTGCCCAAATTGTACGGGCGGGGCTGGAGCCGTGCCACTAAATAAAAAGTCGCACCGAACAAAATTTTCGCCGGTGCGACTGGTCACTGAATACAGAATAATTATTCTCCGCCACCGCCACCACCACCACCGCTATCACCGCTCATGTTGCCGATCATGGCAATCAGGGGCAGGAACATGGCGATAACGATGCTACCGACGATGACTGCCAGAAAGACGATCATGACAGGTTCCAGCAGCGAGGTCATGGCCGCCACGGAGTTGTCCACTTCTTCGTCGTAATTATCTGCGATACGCAAAAGCATTTCAGGAAGAGCGCCGGTTTGTTCGCCCACGTCCACCATGCTGACGACCATGGGAGGGAAGACACCCGAGCCTTCGAGTGGCGCGGTGATGGTCTCACCTTCCTTGACGCTTTCATGGACGCTATTAATGGCGTTGGCGATCACGACGTTGCCGGCGGTTTCCTTGACGATGGTCAGCGCCTGCAAAATCGGAACACCGCTGCTGACGAGCGTGCCGAGTGTGCGGGTGAAACGACCGATAGACACTTTGGTAACAACCGGGCCGAAGATAGGCGCTTTGAGTTTGAATTTGTCCCAAATGAGGCGCCCCAATTTGGTTTTGTTAATAATGACTAAAAAGACAACGACGGCGCCGGCCGTGATGGCCATGGTCGGCAGGATGTGGTCTTTCACCGTTTCGCTGATGCCCAGCACGAACGTCGTGAACCAGGGCAATTTCATGTCCATGCCCGCGAACACGTCACGGAACCGGGGAATGACGAATACCATGAGCAGTACCATGATGCCCACTGCCACGACCAAAACGGCAATAGGATAAAACATAGCAGCCTTGACCTTGCCTTTGATCTTTTGGGCCTTTTCGGAAAATTCCGCGAGGCGCTTCAAGACGACTTCAAGCACACCACCGAGTTCACCGGCCTTCACCATGTTCACAAACAGACGGTTGAAAACTTTCGGGTGCTGGGCGAGGGCTTCGGAAAAGGTGCTGCCGCCTTCGATGGCCAGCCCGAGTTCCCCGAGAATGTCCTTGAGGACTTTATTGCGCTCCTGTTTTTCCAGCACGCGCAAACCGCGCAACAGGGGCAGACCGGCGTCCACCAGCGTGGCGAGCTGGCGGGTGAAGGTGGTCAGGACCTTGGGTTTGACGCGGCCGCTGAGGAAGGGGATCTTGATCTGGATATCCATTGCGCTCTTCTTGCCACCCTTTTTGCCGGGCGCAGCCTTGGCTTTTTTGGCTCCCTTTTCCTTGACCTTTTCCGCCTCGAAAATTTTGGTGGGGAAGAGCCCCATTTCTTTGACGCGGCCGATGGCCTCGTTCTGGCTGGCTACCTCAATGACGCCTTTGGACTCCTGTCCGCGGCTGTCGAGGGCAACGTAACTGTATTTTGGCATAACGTTATGTGGTTTTAATTGAGGCCGGAATATCGCTTTCCAGTATCACTCTTTCGGCACCCAATATCAATCATTCGTGTTCCAGCGAATTCGTGTTCTATCTCTAAGACAATCGTTGTGACCATTGCTCACGTGTATTTCACGACTTCTTCGATGGTGGTATCTCCCTCGAAGATGCCACGCAAGCCGTCTTCGCGCAAGGTGACCATGCCGAGTTCGACGGCTTTCTGGCGGAGCACGACCGTGGGCGCGCGTTCGTTAATTAACGCGCGAACCGGCTCACTGATGACGAGCAATTCAAAAATACCTTTTCGGCCCTTATAACCGGTGTCATTGCAGACGGAGCAGCCGCGGCCGTAATGGAAAACCTTATCGCCCAAATCATGGGGCGAAAGGTTGAGCATGGCCAATTGTTCCTCAGTAGGCTCGAAGGTGGTCCGGCAGTTTTTGCAAATGGTACGGACCAGGCGTTGCGCCAGGACCGAGGTCAAGCTGGAGGAAATCAGGAACGGCTCGAGGCCCATGTCAATGAGACGGGTCACGGCGCCGGGGGCGTCATTCGTGTGCAGGGTGCTCATGACCAAGTGACCGGTGAGCGAGGCCTGCACGGCAATTTGGGCGGTTTCAAGGTCGCGGATCTCACCGACCATGATGGTGTCCGGGTCCTGGCGCAAGAAGGAGCGCAGCGCCTTGGCGAAGGTCAGGCCCGCGGATTCGCTGACGGCCACCTGCATGATGCCTTCAATGTCATATTCGACCGGGTCCTCGGCGGTGAGGAGTTTCGAATCAATGGTGTTAACGGCGCGCAGACAGGAGTAAAGCGTCGTGGTCTTGCCGGAGCCAGTCGGGCCGGTGACGATGAAAATGCCGTTGGGCCGTTGAATCGCCTCAGCGACGTAATCGTTGACGTATTTGGGAAAGCCGAGCGTCGCGATATCCAGGTTGACGGCTGAGCGGTCCAAAATACGAAGCACCACCGACTCACCGAATTGGGTCGGCAGGGTGGAGACACGCAAGTCAATCTGCTTGCCGGCGATGGAAAAATTGATACGACCGTCCTGCGGCAGGCGCCGTTCGGAAATATTCAGGCCGGACATGACCTTGATACGGGAAATGACGGGCAGGGCCAAATGCTTGGGTGGTGGCGCCATTTCATACAACGCACCGTCCACACGGTACCGGATACGAAATTCAGTTTCAAAAGGCTCGAAATGGATATCGCTCGCGCGGTCCTGAATGGCCTGGAACAGTACCAAATTGACGAACTTGACGATGGGCGCGGCGTTAGCTGCTTCTTCCGCGGCCTGGTCGTCGGTCGCAGCCTCGGCGGCTTCCCGGGCGATTTCTTCGTCCTGGCCAAGCTCTTTCAGGATGTCCGCGAAGCCTTCGGTATCCGCGCCGTAAAGTCGCTCGATCGCCTTGTTGATTTCAGAAGGGTCGGCCACAACGACCTGCACGTCGCGTTTAACAGCGAATTGAATTTCATCCGCGCGCGCGGGGTCGAGAGGATCGGCGATGGCCACCTGGAGCGTACCATTGTCTGCCGCCACCGGGATGCATTGGTACATGCGGGCGACGTTGGCGGGAATCGTCTTGAGCAAATCGGGAGAAATTTCGCGGTCACGCAAGGAAACAACACTGGCGCCAATATGATGGGCCATGACCTGCAGGATATCGTCCAGGCTCATGATGCCAAAATCCTGGAGGAGCTGGATGACCGGCGTGCCGCCGCGCTTGAACTCGGCAACCACTTCTTCGTACTGCAAGTCGTCCACCAGCCCGTTTTCTTTGACGAGGGAAAGCAATGGATCTGAAATTTCTTCGGCCATGGTAAATTATTTTCCTTTTTTCCCGCCGGCCGCGACGGCCTGGGCCAGTTCCAGTTCCTGCAATTTGGCCTGGATGGTCGTCGGGTCCTGGGACTTGGTAATGACTTCTTCGCGTGAAATCATGCCCAACTGGTATTTCTCGATCAAAAATGAGTCGAGGGTGACCATGCCCCATTTCGCGCCGGTTTGGATGTCCGATTGGATACGGAAAGTTTTGTTATCGCGGATGAGCGCGGCGATGGAAGGCGTATTGACCATGATCTCAAACACGGCGACACGACCCGGTTTATCCACGCGCGGAATAAGCAACTGGGAAATAACCGCCTGCATAACCGTGGAAAGCTGGATGCGCACCATTTCCTGCTGGTTGGTCGGGAAGGCGTTGGTGATACGATCGATGGTCTTGGCGGCACCGGTAGTGTGCAGCGTGCCGAAGACCAAGTGACCCGTTTCCGCAGCGGTGATAGCCGCTTCAATGGTTTCAAGGTCGCGCATTTCACCGACGAGAATGATGTCCGGATCCTGGCGCAGCGCGCGGCGCAAGCCTTCGGCGAAGTTCGGGACGTCCACGCCGATTTCGCGCTGGGTCACGAGCGCTTTTTTGTGTTTGTGATAATACTCGATGGGGTCCTCGATCGTAATGATGTGCGCCTCATCGCGCTCTTCATTAACGATGTTGAGCATGGAGGCGAGAGTCGTGGTCTTGCCCGAACCAGTGGGGCCGGTGACCAGGACGAGACCGCGCGGCTTATAAAGCAATTCCTTGACGTTGGGCGGAATGCCGATTTGCTCCATGGTGAGCAGCTTGCTGGGAATCTGGCGAAGGACGAGGGCGAAATTACCTTTTTCTTTAAATACGCTGACACGGAAACGGGCGGCATCACCGAACGCGAAACCGAAGTCCGCGCCGCCGCGTTCGCGAACGCTTTGGATGTGCTCTTCGGAAGTAATGCTGCGCATCAATTCCTCGGTGTCTTCGGGCTTGAGCGAGGGGCCTTCCACACGGTGCAAAATACCGTGGACGCGAATCACCGGCGGGGTGCCGACACGGATGTGCAAATCGGACGCGCCTTCGGAGACGCTCAATTGCAACAAATCTGACATGGCGTAGGACATAATTTTAAAAACTGAAAGCTATATACCTAAATGACAATCTGAGAGGCGCGTCGTTTTGGGTTTTTCGTGGTTCATTTGATATCGGTTAGGCTTCGTCGCCGACGGTGGCGCGAATGACTTCTTCCGCCGTGGTAATTCCCGCCAGGACTTTGCGGATGCCGTCTTCGCGCAGGGTGCGCATGCCCATTTCGCGAGCGCGCGAGCGCAGGACGGAGGACGGCGCCTGGTCGTAAATCAATTTTCGGGCTTCGTCATCAATCACGAAGATTTCAAAAATACCCATACGGCCGCGGCAGCCGGTGCCGGAACAATTGGCGCAGCCTTTGCCTTTCATGGGCGAGGCGGTTTTGATCATGTCCGGCGTGATGTTAAGCGCGTGCAGTTCGTTGTCCGGCGGAGTAAAGGGCGCGCCGCAATTCTTACAAATTTTCCGGACGAGGCGCTGGGCCATGAGGCAGCGGGTGGAGGAAGCGACCAAAAAGGGCTTGATGCCAATGTCCACCAGACGGGTCACGGCGCCGGGGGCGTCGTTGGTGTGCAGGGTGGAGAACACCAAATGCCCGGTGAGCGAGGCATTGATGGCAATCGTGGCGGTTTCCATGTCACGAATTTCCCCGATCATCACAACGTTGGGCGCCTGGCGGAGGATGGAGCGCAAGGCCATCGCGAAATTGAGGCCGACGATTTCATTGACCTGCACCTGGTTGATACCGGCCAGGATATATTCCACCGGGTCTTCGACGGTGATGATTTTGCGGTCCGGGCGGTTGATGAAGTGGAGGCAGGAATAAAGCGTCGTGGTTTTGCCGGAGCCGGTAGGACCGGTCACCAGCAGGATGCCGTCCGGCAAAGCGATCATCCGTTCAAACTTTTGCTGGTCATCGGTGAAGAACCCGAGTTCCGGCAAGCCGAGGCGCAGGCCTTCCTTGTCCAAAATACGCATGACGATACTTTCGCCATGGCTGGTGGGCAGGCAGGAAACGCGGAGGTCAATGATCTTGCTGCCGACCTTGGATTGGATGCGTCCGTCCTGCGGGATGCGGTGCTCGGAAATGGACATGTTGGCCTGGATCTTGAGACGCGCAATCACCGAAGCCTGCAACCGCTTGGGCGGGCTCTTCTGCTCAATCATCATGCCGTCAATGCGGTAACGCAGGCGAAAACGTTTGGCGAGCGGTTCCAGATGAATGTCCGAAGCGCGCAACTTGAACGCGTCAACAATGATCTGGTTGACCAGCTTGATGAGCGGCGCGTCGGCATCCACGGCTTCCGCGTTATCGTCGCCAGGGCCGGCAATGCTGACTTCACTTTCTGTCGCCTCGATGATGGCCGCTTCCATTTCGGCATTACTTTTGCCGACCGGGCCGCTACCGGTGCCGCCGTAATATTTATTGAGGGCCGCTTCGATGTCCTGCTCGGAGGCCACGCGCAGTTCGATTTCCGCGTGAAGCAAATGGGTGAGCGTATCGATGGTGTTCAGGTCCGACGGATCCGAAGTGGCCACGGCAATTTTACCTTCGTCTTTGAAAACGGGGATGACGCGGTATTTCTTGGCCAGGTGGCGGGGGATGATGGAAATGACGTCATCCGGAATCTTCATGCTGGACAGGTGGATGACTTCGGCGCCGAACTGGGCGGCCTTGGCCTGGACCACATCCGCCGGTTTGACCGTTTTACTCGCGAGCAAAAGCTCGATGACACCCACGTTGGAAGCGTTCGCTTCTTCGCGTGCTTTGGCCAACTGTTCAGCGGTTATAAAACCGAGGTCAACCAGTACGTCTGCCAGATAGTCGTCTTTTTCTGCCACAATGGATTTGCGCTGCAATGTCAGCAGGAGATTGTAGCGCGTTGGAAATTTTTCCATTGAACGGGATAAATGTCAATGGGTTGTGCATGGGAATTTGACCATTTTTGAGACCTGGCAGAACGAGCGTCCGGCAAGTCATTAGGAGCCTGGGATAACCCATGACACTACTTTCAAACCACTTCTACCGGGCATTTGGGCACGGCGTCCAGGAAGGATTGGCCGTATTGCTTGGCTAAAATGCGGTTATCCAAAACCACAATGATGCCGGTATCGGTCTTCGTCCGGATGAGCCGGCCGACGCCCTGGCGGAATTTGAGGATGGCCTCGGGCAGGGAAAATTCGCCAAAAGAATTCCCCCCGCGCGCTTCAATGGCCTCGATGCGCGCCTCAATCAGCGGATGGTCCGGCACAGCAAAAGGCAGGCGGGTAATGATGACATTCGAGAGCGCCTCGCCGGGCACGTCCACGCCCTGCCAGAAACTGTCCGTGCCAAAAAGGACGGAGTCCACGTCGTCCTTGAATTTCTCCAGCATGGTTGAGCGCGGCGTGCCGGTGCCCTGGATAAAACACGCGACGCCGAGCTTATCGAAAAACGGCTGCATGGCCTCGCCGATTTCCTGCATGAGCTTGAAGTTGGTGAACAGCACAAACGCCTTGCCATGGGTCATGGTCACGAAATGCTCGATCCAATGAATGAGGGCATCGCGGTAACCGGTGTCGCGGGGATCGGGCATTTTGCTGGCGACAAACAATTTCATCTGGCGCTCGTAATCGAAGGGGGTGCCAACCTGGAGTTGGACGGCCGATTCGCCGCCGACGCGCCGGACGAAATAATTTAACCCGGCATTGTCGCGGGGATTTTTTGGCACGATGCGGGCTTTTTGCAACGGGGCATCCCCGGGAGGCGCGGTGTGCCGGGGAGAACTCATGGAAAGCGTCGCGCTGGTCATGATCACGCTGGTCTCACTTTCGAAAAGTCTCCGGCGCAGGAAATCCGCGACGTCCACCGGCGCGGCATTGAGGGAAAGATTTCGTCCTGATTTGCCGGCACGTTCCACCCAGTAAACGTGGTCGTCCGAACCCTGCTCCAAAAATAATTTCACTTCGTCGCGCAGCTCGGCGAGGCGGCGATTGCACTCAATCAATTCCTGGCCGATATCTTTGTCCTCGCTGGCTTTGATCAGTTCGCTGACCGCTTCGCGCAGGCGCTGGATGGGCAGCGTGACATTGTCCTGGACGAGTTCCGCGCGGCGGATACGGAGCTCAGTCCAGTTGCGGGCGGTGCGGGCTTCCGTGGAACCGAAGCTGTTCTTTTTTACGCTGCGCTGGATTTCGTCGCAGGCAGTTTCGACATTATCAAAAAATTTGTCGGCTTCGGTTAAAATATCCGCGGCGAGCCTGACGGCGTTTCCTTTGCGCAAGGTAGCGAGCAATCCTTTTTCCGTGCGCGGGTTCCAAAGGCGATTGAGGGCATAACGCATTTGGCCGCTGGAAACACTCAGGCCAATGTGGCGCGAGGCGACGTGTTCCACGGTGTGCGCTTCATCGAAAATGACGAAATCGTTCTTGAAAAGAATTCCGCCGTCCATGTCAGCGTCCACTCCGCCGAGCAGGGTGAAAAACAGGGTGTGGTTCAAAACCAAAACGTCGGAAGATAAGATGCGGTTGCGCGCGCGCTGGAAAAAGCAGAGGCCGTTGTCCTTAGCGAAATCGGAGGCGTGCCCGCAAATTTTCGGCGAGCACAAGCCGCGCTCGGAACAAACCTGCGCCCAGACTTTCGGGTCGGGCTCGATGTCGAAATCGGACAGGCTGCCGTCGGTGGTTGTTTTCGACCATTCGTAGATGCGCTGCAGTTCGGCGGCTTCGGAAGTGGTAAAAAGATTGCCGCTTTGCTGGATGGCTTTTTGCAGGCGGCGGGTGCAGAGATAATTTGCGCGGCCTTTGAGCATGGTGAAATTAAATTTCACCGGCACGGGCAGCGCGCCCAGCACGCCGGCGAGCATGGGCAGATCTTTTTCCGTGAGCTGTTCCTGCAAATTAATGGTGTGCGTGGAGACGACGGCTTTTTTGCTGTGCGAGACGGCGAATAAAATCGCCGGGATCAAATAGGCGAGCGATTTGCCGACGCCGGTGCCGGCCTCAACGGCGAGGTGTTCGCGGTTTTGCAGCGCGCGGGCGACGGCTACGGCCATCTCCTGTTGCTGCGGGCGGAATTCAAAATTTTTGGCACGCGACAGGATCCCGTTGGGCGAGAAAATTTCCGCGACTTGCGAAACCAAATCCGCGCCGGCAAAGGGCTGCTGTTCGATGACCGAAATCATTTCACTAAGAGTTTAGCGGGTACGGCAAGCCCTTACAATTCAATGTACCGGCTGATAAAATAATTTTGGTAAAAAGATTCCGGAGCATTGAGCAGCGGGCAACAATCGCAGGTGGCCACTTTTACTTCGCATAATTTGACGCGGCAACCCACAGGCTTTCCCATCAATTGCAGCAGGATCCGCCGAAATTTCTGGTTAATGGAGCCTTTCAGGAGAACGAGATCGCCGGGCTGCAGGATAGTTCGCAACCATTCATGCGCGCCTTCGAGCCGGGAGCCGAGAATTTTAATGGCCAAGGCATCCATACCAGCATCCACAGCAGCCGCCCGCAGGCTCTTCAAATCCTCTCCGCCAATGCAAAGGACATAGTCCGCAAATGCTGCCAGCTTTGTGCCCACTTCGCGATAACGGTCACGGGTCTTCCCCATTGGCTCATCAATTTTTCCCATGACGATGATTTTTCGCCCCGCCATTTTGGAAAAGGTCTCCATGACGGGGTCAATCGTGTCCTGCGAAGATTTGAAACTGTCATCCAGAATTCGAGTGCCATCGGGCAACGTATGCCATTCCATCCGCGAAACCGGTGGAACGATTCCGGCGAGCTTTGGGAGAATTCCGGCGATGTCGATTTTTTCCGCATGCGCCACGGCGATGGCTGCCAGGATCGGATAAATCATGTGCGGCCCGACCAATGGACTGTGAAACTGAAAGGTTCTGCCCACAACCTGAATTGTAAGATTGGCTGTACCATCATCATTCAAATCCACTTTGTCTGCACGAATGTCATTGCTGGCGTTCATTCCGAACATGATAACGCGGGCACGGGTCTGGCTGGCCATCCAGCGAACGTTTTCATCATCGCCGTTTAACACGGCAATGCCGGTTTCCGATAGCACGCTGACCATTTTCACTTTTTCCCGGCGCGTATCCAGGAGAGTTGGGAAAGAACGATTGTGTTCGCTTTTGACGGACGTGACCACGACGATGTCCGGGCGAATCATTTCCGCGTAACCGGCCATGCGGCCCGGGCCGCCGATTCCCGCCTCCAACACGGCATATTTATCCCGACGCTGGACACGGAGCAGATTGCCGGCGAGGTTTGAGCCGTAATTGCTGTACGAAAAATTCTGGGCGGGACAATTCAAGGCCAGCGCAACAGCCTGGCGGGTCGTGGTCTTGCCCAGTGAACCGACGACGGCGACGATGCGTGTTTGCTTTAAAAAATGCCTGCGATAAAAACCTGCCCACTTTTTAAGACGCTTTTCCTGTTTATCATATTCACTCCGTAAAAAAATCCGGCGCGCGCCCGGGAGTGCGCCGAGCCGGTAAAGATCCGCGATGGATTTCGGAGTTATTTTCATCCGAATGAATTAATTCACGAGCGAATAAATTTTTTGAGCCAGGGATGATCAGCTAATCGTTTTTCTCTTTCTTGTTGCGCCCATTTTTTTACACCCACCCAATCAGCATTTGGGTTGGCAAGAAAGCTCTTTCCGTATTCCGATAACATTTCTGCATAATTCTTTAAGGCTTCATCCGATAAATCATCATCGGAATTTGGCTTCCAACGATCATCATTCGGATTTTGAAATCTGACAATACTTCTCAGGCTGATATGGCTTTCCAAAGCCCCTTCATGTCCAAGCTCGCTGGAAAATTCAATTTTTTCATCAAAAGCGCGCGAGCGCAAAGTAATATCAAACATTGGCGGGATACCCCGATCAAGTTTGACAACTTCCAAAATTACAACTGCGCATGTCGTTGCAAAGCCATAAATCCACGGCAAAATAATTACCAGCTTTGAATCCAAATCTCGTGCAATTTTGCCGAAATGCTTTTCTACAGATTTTTGGACTATATGGCACCGCCCCCATGTTATTGGTGGGAACCAAAGTTGGGATGCGTCTCCGGTGGCCATGTAGTAAGCTCTTGAAGCGGATTCGCATTCTTTTGACGCTTTTATATAATTTTCGTTCGCATATACGGCAACAACAATGGGGCCGCCTCTTTTTGCCCTCTCTTCCTCTGTATACTTTTTAATTTGGTCATTTACCCTGCGAAATTCCTCCCTGGCCTGAAGCAGGCGTTTTCCTTCCGGCGAATGCGGATATTCAAGCGGAGTATGCATTAAAAACTGTCGCTGTTGAGGACCGCTATCAGGTTGGTCATTTTTCCCGGAGCCAATGAGATTTTATTTTCCTTAACATTGCCGGCTTCGACGCAGACCATGCTTTTATGGTTCGCTGCATCATAATCTTCGGGCATTTTTTGCGTGGTCCAGGGATTCCAAACAACGGTGGATTGGGAACCGGATTTCTCCACCCGAATCGTGCGGCGAAGTTTTTCATCGCGCACTTCGACCGGGACAGAAGTATTGAGATAGAGACGATTGGTTTTCTTCGTGATTTTTAAAATGGCTTCGTTATCGGTTTTGCGTTCGCCGTTGCCACCCGCGGCGTTGTCCAGGTAACTCGCGCCTTGCAGGCCGGTAATCGTAACCGCGGCAATATCGCCCACATGGAAATAGGTATGGAGACAGTCTTCGATTTCCAGCGTCTGGTCGGTGGATGTGTTGGTCGTGCTGAGTTCCATCGTCAAGGTGTCCGCGATCGTGACGATAAATTCTGTTTTAAGCGCGGACCATTCCGGGCCTAATGATTTTTGCGGCAACTGCAGATGAACTTTTATGCTGCCGTCGGGGCCGGTGGAGGTTTCAAATATTTCCCAGGGTAAAATGCGGGCGAGGCCGTGCGAAGGCCCGCCACCCTCGCGCGAACCGAACCAGGGAAAACAAATCGGGATGCCGCCGCGAATCGGTTTATCTTTTTCAAACCAGCTTTGCGGGCTCATGAACAGCAACGGCGGCTCGCCGTTCTTTTGGAAATGGGTAATGTGCGCGCCGTGCAAATAAATTTCGGCCGTGCTGCGGGGCGTGGAAACTTTCAGCATCGGCAAATTGCCTTTGCCAGTGGTTTGTTCGATTGGTTTTGTGCTCATAACCTTCAGCCCAAAGTACCAGTGAAGCGTGCAATTAAAAATCAAAATGAAACCCGGTGATTCCGGTTTCTCCTTTCTGCCTTCACGCCTTTTATTTATGCTTATCGGGTGAAATCTAAAGGCGCAGTTTATTTGGTGGGAGCCGGACCGGGTGACGCAGGACTCCTGACGTTGCGCGGCGCGGAACTGCTTCGCCGCGCCGATACGGTCATTTATGATTTATTGGTCAATCCATCGCTGCTCCGCCTGGCGCGGGCAGAAGCGGAATTGATCTCGCGCGGCAAACGCGCGGATGTGCCGCAGGAAAAGATTAATGATTTGATCATCCAGAAAGCGCGCGAGGGCAAAACGGTCGTCCGGCTCAAGGGCGGCGATCCTTATATTATGGGACGGGGCGGCGAGGAAGCGGCGGCACTGGCAGAGGCGAAAATTGATTTTGAAGTGGTCCCGGGCGTTTCTTCGATTGTGGCGGTGCCGAATTACGCCGGCATCCCGCTGACGCACCGCGAATATTGCTCCAGCTTCACGGTTTTTACCGGACACGAAGACGACGATGAAAAGCAGGCCGCTTTGCTCTACAGCGAAATTGCCAAAATCCCCGGCACCAAGGTCGCCCTCATGGGCACAGCTAACCTGGATGAATGGACCAAAGCGCTGATCACGAACGGCCTGCCGCCGGAAACGCCGGCCGCCATCATCCAATGGGGCACGCTGGGCAAACAAAAATCCGTCGCCGGCACGCTGGGCACTATCGCGTCACTGGCGAAAGAAAAGAAATTATCGCCGCCGGCTCTCGTTGTGGTCGGTGATGTAGTAAAGCTGCGCGAGCAGTTAGACTGGTTTGAGAACCGCCCGCTCTTTGGAAAACGGATTGTTGTCACACGCGCGCGCGACCAGGCGGCGGAGTTTTCTCAGAAGCTGGCCGAGCTGGGCGCGGATATTTTGGAAATTCCTGTGATCAAGCGGGCGCTGCCGGAAAACAAACAGGACGTGGTGGATGCGATGCTGTCGCTTAATTCCTACGACTGGCTGGTATTCACGAGCGTGAACGGCGTGGCCACATTTTTTGAATTGTTCTTCAGGCACTTCCACGACTTGCGGGATTTAGGCGGGGCCAAAATCGCGGCGGTGGGTCCGGCGACGGCAGCCAAATTGCGCGAGATGCATTTGCAGGTGGACATCACGCCGGACGAAGCGATCGGCAAAAAAATCGCCGAGACACTCACTAAGCATAGCAGCATCGAGAATAGCAAAATTTGCCTGCTGCGCGCGGAGGACGCGAACCCGGACCTATTGCAGGCGCTGGAGGAGTTTGGCGGGATTACGGATGACATCGCCGTCTATAAGACGGTAGCCGAAACGGACAATGCTCCCGCAGCGCAGGAACTCCTGAAGGATGGCGCGGACTGGCTGACGTTTACCAGCGGTTCCACGGTGCAATTTTTTCATGTGCGGTTTGATTTGCCGAAGTTGTTGAAGCAGTTTCCCAAAATGAAGCTGGCCTCCATCGGCCCGGAAACGAGCAAGGCCATCCGCGCCCTCGGCCTGGATCCAAAAATCGAGGCAAAAGAGCATACGTGCGAGGGGCTGGCGGCGGAATTACTGCGTGCCGGCAAATCCTGAACTTTTTTTCAGGGAGATTGTCAATAGAAGCAAGGCTAGCATGGCTATTGAAAAACAAGCAAAACCGATGACCGGTCATTATAATATGGCCGTGGTTAAGGCGTTTTTCATCGCCACTTTCTGCCTTTTGATGACGTGGGCGGCCGGCGCGGCCAATTTTACGGCATCGCTGGACCGTGACAGCATCCAATTGGGTGAGACGGTGACGTTATCGCTGACCTTCCAGGGCGGCCAGCCGCGCAATGTGCCCAGGCCGGATGTGCCGGGCCTGCAAATCGTCAACGCGGGCAATTCCTCCAGTTTTAGCTTCGACAATGGCCAGATGAGTTCATCAGTCGTCGTGAGCTACTCCATCGCGCCGCAGCAAGCCGGCGATTTTACCATCCCGGCACTGACCGCAGAAATTGGCGGGCAACAGTTCACCACGCAGCCGATGAAACTGAAAGTGAGCAAGCCGGGTGCTCCCAGCAGCGCGCAGATCAATTCCGGTTCTGAACTTGCGTTCATGCGCCTGATTGTGCCGGAAAAAACGGTTTATCCCGGGCAGGTCATCTCCGTCCAGGCCCAGGTGTTCTTCCGGGACGACGTTCAAAACATGCAGGGCTTTCAATTTACCGCACTGCCCGCAGATGGCTTTACGGTGGGCAAGATGGTTTCAGGCGGACGCCAGCAGGCACAGATTGGCAACCGCAATTATACGGTCTTCCCGATTTCCCTGGCCCTGACCGTCCTCAAACCGGGAACCCTGACTGTGGGACCCGTTTCGGCAAGCGTGATGCTGATTACCGGCGGGCAAAATTTTGGGTTCATGGGTTTGGTGGGTGGCGAACAAAGGCAGGTCGCCCTGACCGCTGACCCGATTACCATTCAATCGCTGCCACTGCCGACCCAGAATGTTCCGCCGAGTTTCAATGGCGCCGTGGGCGACTATACAATGACGTTCAGCGCCGGGCCGACGAATCTGGCCGTTGGCGACCCCATCACGATGCGCGTGCAAATTTCCGGGCACGGCACCCTCGACAGCCTCACGCTTCCGAACCAGGCCGGCTGGAACGATTTCAAAACTTTTTCCCCCACGTCAAAATTCCAGGCGAACGACGGCCTCGAAGACCAGGGCACGAAAACGTTTGAGCAAATTGTGACGCCCCAAAACGCCAGCGTGCACGAACTTCCGGCGTTTGCTTTTTCGTACTTCAATCCCGAGGATGGCACGTATCACACACTGACCCAGCCCGCGACACCGCTGACGGTCAGCGCCGTGGCCGCAACGCCGTTGCCTACCATCGCCACGCCGAAACAACCGGCGGCCGAAAATCAAACGCCACAGGACATCGTGCCCATCCGGGAAAATTTGGGTGCGCTCGCCCGGGCCGGTACGCCGTGGATCACCCGTCCGGCATTTCTGGCGCTCCAGGCGGTCCCTGTGCTCGCGTTTTTTTCGGCACTGGTTTGGCGCAAACGCACGGACAACCTGGCGAACAATCCCCGTTTGCGGCGGCAGCGGGCCGTGGAACAACTGATTGCTGGCGGTTTGGCAGACTTGAATCAGTTCGCTTCAGAAAACAAATCAAACGAATTTTTTGCGACGCTATTCCGGTTGTTGCAGGAACAACTGGGCGAACGCCTCGATTGCCCGGCGTTTTCGATTACGGAAGCGGACGCGGATAACCGGCTGATTTCATTGGGCGCCACGCCGGAGACGTTAAATTCATTGCGCGAGCTGTTCCAGGCCTGCAACCAGGCGCGCTATGCGCCCGTCCAAACACCGCAGGAGCTTTCGGCGATTGCCCAGAAATTTAAGAAGGTCGTTGGCGAACTGCAAAATTTGAAAACATGAAACGGCTCCTTTTCATTTTGTCCGCAGTTTTGATTTGCGCCACGACGCTGCTGGCGTCGGACGCGACGGCCAATTTCTCGTCCGCCAACCAGCTTTATGACGAAGGCAAATTTTCCCAGGCGGCAAAAAGCTACGAAACGATGCTGAATGCCGGCGTGGTCTCGCCCAACCTGCTGTTTAATACGGGCAACGCGGAAATCAAGTCCGGCAACCTGGGCCGCGCCATTGCGGCGTATCGCCGGGCCGAGCTGCTGGCGCCCCGCGATGTGGATGTCCGCGCGAACCTGAATTTTGCGCGCAACCAGGTGCAAGGGGGCGCCTTTTCCGGCAGCCACTGGGACGCGATGCTCGGCGCGCTGACGCTGAACGAATGGACTGTGCTGGCCGCGATGGCGTTTTGGCTGACGTTTGGTTTGTTTGCGGCGATGCAAATTCGCCCTGCCTTAAAAAATATTTTGCAAGGACCGGCGCGCGGCCTGGCTGTGCTGACGGTCCTGTTATGCCTTTGCCTGGGCGTGGCGGCGAACACGCACTTTTCGAAACAGATTGCGGTGGTGGTTTCGCCGGATGCCGTCACGCGCAGCGGACCGTTTAGCGACGCCCAAAATGCTTTTGCAGTCCATGACGGCGCGGAGCTGGCCGTTTTAGACCGGCGCAACAACTGGGTACAGGTTGCCGACAATTCCGGCCGCAGCGGCTGGATACAAGATGGCCAGGTAGAAGTGCTGCCGGCGATTTAATCAGGTCGCAGGTTCCAAATCTCCATTCCGGCGCAAGCGCATTTTTTGGCCGCGCCATTCGATCTTATTTCCCAAAAACGCGGTGGCCCAAATGGCGGCCTGCAATAAATCCTTAACCGGCACCAGCCAAAATGGCGCGACCATTTGCGATGATTGGACGAAACGGCGCTGGAGGTTTTGCGCGAAAGCGATCCGGACGAATATGGGAACGATGGCCCCGAGTGGCGCACAAAATGTCCTGGCGGTGGCCAGCTCAACCACAAACCATAACAGCGGCCAAAGGGTGGCATTGGACAGGATGCTAAAAAAATAGGGAACGGGCTGGCTAACGCGGATGGTCCGCGCCCAGCGCAGTTGATGTTTCCAAACGGCCCGCCAGGTCATCGGCGGGTCCCAGCATTCCACGACGACCGGGCACAGCGCAATTTTGCCGCCGTTTTTGGCGATGCGATTGCCGATTTGATAATCATCGGCCAGGCAATTGGCCAGGGCCGCAAATCCCCCGGCATCATTCAGCGATTTTTGCCGCACGAGAATGGCCGCGCCAAGCGCAAAATCGAGCGGCTTCAAGGTTTGTGCCTGCAACACATGGCTCCAGAAATCCGCATTGATGGCGACCGACTCCCATTGCATGGCTGTATTTGCGGAATTGGCCAGCCGATAAAAGCAATTCACCAGCGCGACTTCGGGTTGGCGCAAGGGCGCGACCACATTGCCTAAAAAATCCGCCGGGGCGCGGACGTCGGCATCGTTGAATAAAATGACGTCATACTTCGCCAGTTTTTCCAACTGGACCAGCGTGGATACTTTGGCGTTGGCGCCGAGGGCTTCTCCACAGATGATTAATTGCGCGTCGGTCCCTGGATTTTTTTGAATGAGTTCCCGCACTAAACCACAAACCGGATCATCCGCGTTTGCCACTCCAAAAAGAATTTGGACGGCGCCCGGATAATCCTGGTTAAACCAGGTGACGAGCGAATCGGCGGTCGTGGCATCGCATCCCTTCAGCGGCTTGAGAACGGAAATGGCGGGCGAAAAGGCGGGGTCGGCAATGCGCCCGTGCAGGGGAAACTTTCGCGCGGCAATATATTGCCAAAAGCTGAGCGCGAGGCTCAATACGGCCAGCGCGGCAAAAATAGAATTTAAGAGAATCACCGGCCCAAGGAAACGAAAGTTCAGGCCGGAACGCCAGCGGTTTTCAATTCCGGATGCTCGTCCAAAACCAGCACGCCGTGCGGGGGCAAATCGTAATTGCCGGAAAAAGTGTTACCGGTGAGGAAGTCGTGCATGGGTTTATAGAATTGGATTCGTACCGGCGAGTTCTGGTAGTTCAGGAGGAAGAAAACGCGCGTGCCTTCTTTTTCGCGCATGCTTACTTCGATGTTTTCCGGCACTTTGAGAAGCGGTTGCAGGCCGCATAACTGCCGCAGCCAGCCTACGAGGTCGTTATAGAAATGCTGGTGGCTCATGGTGCCGATGTAAATGGCCTTGCCCAGGCCGAAATTATTCATCGTCATGGCCGGACGGCCGGCATAAAAATCTTTCGCAAAAACCGCCAGCACCTGGCAGGTGGTCGGCTCGATGATATCGCACCAGATTTTGGCGGGATGCAAATGGCTGGTAGGAAACGCGCCTTTGAAGGTCAGGTGATTTTCATCGGTCTGCCCCATGGGATCATATTCCAAAACTTCCAGACCGAACAAATCCGTCAGGTTGCCGGGATAATGCGTGTCCGGCGAGATATGGTTTTGGTTTACCAGGCCCGTGTTGAACGTGCTCACCAATGTGCCACCGTTTTGCACGTATAATTTCAAACGGTCGCAGTCGCCATCCGCGAGCAATTGCATGGAGGGCGCGAAAACGATCTTGTACTTGCCCAGGCCATCCGTTGGGCGCGCGAAATCCACCTGGATATTGCGGTCATGGAGTGCGTTGTAGATGAGCTGGACGTGCTCCCGCAGGTTAAAATAATTGCTGGGCTGAATCGGTTGCTGCAAGGCCCATTCGTTGTCGTGCGTGTAAAGGATGCAAACGTCCGCCGCCACTTTGGTGTCCTTGATGGCGGGCGCCAGCAGTTTCAGTTCTTCGCCGACCTGGCTGATTTCCTTGAGGATGCGGCTGCTTTCAGCACAATGACGCAAAATGCCGGTGCGGAATTTTTCCGGGCCGATGCGCGGTGTGTGCCAGCGAAAATAAAGAATGCCGCTCGCGCCGCGCGAAATCAATTGGTAGGTAAACAGCCGCAAGACACCGGGACGCATGGCAGATTTGGCCTCCTGCCAGTCGGCCTGCCCGGCCTTTTGTTCCATCGCCCAAAAACCGCCGTCGCCGTCCGGAGTGACGATGTCCGATTTTTTCAACGAACGGATCATGTCGATGTCGCAGGCGAGTTCGGAAATTTTGGAGCGCAGGGCGACGTTGCTTTCGATCGATACGAAGTCCACCACTTCGGCCATATCGAAATGGTCGTATTTGCGATAGAACGCGCGCATCGTAACGGTCACGGGATGCGAGGAATGTTCATGCAAAATATCCGACTGCATCCGGACGAACTGCACCATGGTATCACTGCTGAAGCGGTTCCAATCGAGCAACAGCGCCGGGTTATGCACCGTGGGCGCCCGCATGGGCATGGGGACGGCGTCAAATGATTTGACCGTCTGCCCCCAAAAGCGCAGGCCCAGGAGATCGTTGAGTTGTTCGACGGTTTTATATTTGGCCTGCAACCACAGGTGCCATTCCTCGCGCGTGGCTTCGTTGAAAGAAAATTCCGTGTCGTTGCCGCCGATGGCGTTGTCGATTTGCCAGGCAATCAACTGCGGATGCTCGCCCAGCGCCTTGGCCATGGCGGTGACGATTTTTTTGGAATAATCCCAAAAAACGTCGCTGCTCAAGCAAACCGCCCGGCGGGTGCCTGGAAATTTTGGCAAACCCTGTTCGTCCAGGGGAAGAATTTCCGGATGTTTATGCGCCAGCCAAAGCGGCGGGGCAGCGGTAGGAGTGCCCAGGACCACTTTGATGCCTTGTTGCCCCATGATATCCATCACACGGCGCAGCCACTCGAAATCATATTTGCCTTCTTCCGGCTCGCAAAGACCCCAGGAAAATTCCCCGATACGAACGACATTGAAACCGGCTTTGGCCATCATCTCCGCGTCCTGCTCCCAGGCAGCCTCGGGATTATCGGCATCACCGCCGTAAGGAAAGACACAATGCTCAGGATAGTAATCAACGCCAAAATACATAAGGTCGCGTTTTTTGTTGAGCTAACGTTCCGGCTACACCACGAATTTAAACGAAAGCAACTCGTCCTGCAAACTAAAATTGCCAAAAAGGATTGATTGAATCGCAAGACACGGTTAACTGTGTTTGGAGACATATGTTCGAGAACGTAGGAGAAATGGTGCTGCTGTTCTGGAGAACGCTGCTGGCCCTGCCATTCGCGTGGCGACAGAGGCAAAAAGTTTTCGACCAGTTTTTTGAAATCGGCAACGCAAGCCTGCTCATGGTTTGCGTGCTTTCCTTTTTCATTGGCGCGGTCATCGCTTTGCAAACCGGTCCGGTCCTGGTGGAAAACAACCTCGCCGCGGCTGTGGGCGGGGTCAACGGCATTGCCATCGCCAAGGAACTGGCGCCGGTCATGATGGCGATTTTGATCGCCGGGCGCATCGGCTCGGCCATGGCGGCGGAAATCGGCTCCATGCGCGTGTATCAGGAAATTGACGCGCTGCGGACGATGAATATCAATCCTATCCACTACCTCGTCCTGCCGCGTTTAATTGCGTTGTCCGCCGCGCTGCCGATGCTCGTTATTTTTGCCATCCTGGTGGGATGGTTCGGCGGGGCGGTCGTGTCCGAAGCGAACAACCAGATTAGCATCCCCTTCCAGACGTTTTACGCCGACATGCGGGACGTTGTCAAAGTGCGGGACGTCGCCAACGGCGTTTTTAAGAGCTTTTGTTTTGCGGTTATTATTGGGGTCGTTTCCTGCCACCAGGGGCTGGTAACGATTGGCGGCCCGCGGGGCATCGGGCGTTCGGTCACCAAAGCCGTGGTCAATTCCATCGTGCTCATCGTGATTTTTGACTATATCCTCACGCGAATACTTTTGAAATGAGCGGCGATAACAATAATTCCTGCATCGGGCTGCAAGTGCGCGGCCTGCGAAAGAGTTTTAATTCGCAGGAAGTGCTCAAGGGCGTGGATTTCGAGGTCAAGCCGGGCGAAATCTTTGTCATCATGGGCCCCAGCGGCAGCGGCAAGAGTGTTTTGCTCAAGCATTTGATCGGCCTGGAACCGCCGGACGCGGGGGAAATCCTCATCAATGGCGAACCGCTGGAAGCCGCCCAGGCCCAGGAAAAATACCGGCTGGCGATGGTTTTCCAATCGGGCGCGCTCCTGAGCTCGTTGAACGTGGGTGAAAACGTGGGACTTTACCTGACGGAACATAACCTCAAAACGCCGGAGGAAATTCAAAAGATCGTTTCGGAAAAACTCCGGGACGTCGGGCTGGCGGATGCCGTGGAAAAAACGCCGTCGGAACTTTCGGGCGGCATGAAGAAACGCGTGGCCATCGCCCGCGCGCTGGTCATCGAGCCCCAACTGATCCTTTACGATGAGCCCACCAGTGAACTGGACCCGCTTTCGGCCGTGGTCATCGGCGAAGAAATTTTAAAGCTCAAGCAGCGCATCGGCGTGACATCAGTCGTGGTATCGCACGACCGCGACCTGGCCTTTGGCATCGCCGACCGCATTGCGTTTATCACAGATGGACGCATCCTCACCATCGCGCCGCCCGATGAATTGCGGCGTTCCGAGGACCCCACCATCAAGAAATTTTTGTGCGCTGATTTCCATCCTGAACCTCAAAAATAATCATTTATGAAAAATTCACTCGAAACCCGCCTCGGCATTTTTGTTGTTTTCGTTATCCTCGCCTCCGTGGTGATCGTGGAAACGCTGAATGGCTGGCAATTCCTTCACAAAAGCGTCCACGTCAGCGCGCTCTTCGATACCATCCAGGATTTGAAAGAGGGCAGCGACGTAAAAATGGCCGGCGTCCGCATTGGGCACGTGGAATCCGTGAACATCGAAAACAACAAAGTGCGCGTCACGATGATGTTGAACGCCGATGCCCCGGTAAAAACCGACAGTACGGCGACGATTAAGTTTACCGGCCTGATGGGGCAGAATTTCATGAGCGTCAGTTTCGGTTCCCCGAATTCGCCGGCTGCCATCGACGGGACCATCCTCACCAGTGAGGAACAGCCTGACTTGAGCGCGGTCATGGCCAAGCTCAACGACGCGGCCACCGGCATTCAAACCGCCATGAAAGGGTTTACCGGCGACAGCATCAATAACCTGCTGGGACCGCTGACCGATATCATCAAGGAAAACAAAGGCAATTTGACGACCATGATCACCAACATTGTGAGCGTCACCGGCCAGATTGCCAGCGGCAAGGGGACGGTGGGCAAAGTGATTTATGACCAGACCCTTTATGATTCAGCTTTAAACACCGTTTCCAATCTCCAGGGCACGATTACCACTGCGCAGATCATGCTCACCAGTGTAACCAACGGCCAGGGCACGCTCGGCAAGTTGATTACGGATGACTCTCTTTATAATGCCACCGCAGATTCCATGACGAACCTGGACGGCATTCTGATTAAGATTAACCACGGCCAGGGCAGTGTCGGCAAGCTCGTCAATAACGAGGATTTTCTCAAAAATGCCCAGCTCTCCATGCAAAAGCTGGATAAAGCCGCCGACGGCCTGGAAGACCAGGGCCCTCTCAGCGTGCTGGGTATCGTGGTCAGTACCCTGCTCTAATGCTCGATTAAGCAAGCCCGAGGTTCTTCAAAACCTCAACGGTCGAGCGCGACTTGTTGAGGGTATAAAAATGCAGGCCCGGAACCCCGGCGTGCAGCAATTCCTTGCATTGGGCCGTGGCGTATTCAATGCCGAATTCGACCGATGCTTCGTCGTCGTCCCCCAGCTCATCCAGTTTTTTCCGGAGAACTGGCGGGATCTTCGAGCCGCAAAGCTGGGTGAACTTCGTAATCTGCGCCGCGCTTAAAATCGGGACAATTCCCGGCACCAGCGGAACGCTGACGCCCAGGCGATTGGCCACGTAATCGCGGAACGCAAAAAAATCCGTGTTATCAAAAAACAATTGCGTGAGGACAAAGTCCGCACCGGCATCCACCTTCTTTTTCAGGCGGTCCCAGTCGTCGAGTTTGCCGGTCTTATTGGCGATGTGCCCTTCCGGAAAACCGGCCACGCCGATGGAAAAACCGTCCTGGCCGCGGATGAACTGGACCAGTTCCGAAGCGAATTCAAATCCCCCGGTCGTTTTCTGGAATTCGCCGCCACCCGGAGGATCGCCGCGCAAAGCGAGAATGTTTTTGCAGCCGAGCGCGCGGATTTTATCGAGCACACCCCGGACTTCCTCCCGGGTGTGGCCGACGCACGTGAGATGTGCCAGGGCGGTCAAACGATGCTCCCGCTGGATGCGCTCCACGATCATCAACGTTTTATCGCGCGTGCCGCCGCCCGCGCCGTAGGTGACCGAGCAATAATCCGGGCGGGCCTGTGCCAGCGCCGGGATATGTTTTTCCAGGAGATTGCGGTCGCCCTCGGCCGTTTTAGGCGGAAAAAATTCAAAGGAAACGACCGGTTGCCCGGATGCCTTTTTGGCCGCGTAAATGTCCCGGATGAATTGCATACGGCTGGATAATATTATGGCCTAAACGAAATGTCAGGGATGAATACGCCGGTGTTTTGGAGTATAAGAATCCGTCAAAGCACGCTTGCGTCTATCGCAAAACAAAATTTTATTCCGATGGCGGTAAAAGGCTGGGCCCCAGGCGCTAACTTTGACAATGCCCATTTTTTTGTTATAGTTATGATGCTTTTCTGGCGGAGCAAACAGGCTCCCTATGGCGAACGTTGTTAAATCTGATTTCCTCGTGCGTGTCGCCATAGTTGACGACGACGAAGGCACCCGCCTTTGTTTTAAAGACATTCTCCAAGGCACGAAAAATTTCCACTTTGCCGGAAGTTGCTCAAACGCGGCTGAAGCCCTCACGAACCTGCCGCTTTTGCAGCCTGATTTAACACTGATGGACATCCGGATGCCCGATATGAACGGCATTGAGTGCACCAAACGGCTGAGGCACATCATGCCACGCTTGAAAATCGTCATCGTCACGGGGACGCACGAAACCAGATGGGTCAGTGCTTCGCTGCAAGCAGGCGCGACCGCTTATCTCGTCAAGCCCATTGAGGGGGACCAGCTCCTGGCGACCCTTCAGTTTGCCGCCAATCAAACCGGGACGTCCGCCGATATTTCTCCCATCGCATCCGGCCGCATGAACTGGCAGCTTAGTCCCCGTGAAAAGGAAGTACTAACAGGCCTCGCAGATGGGTTACTCTATAAGGAGATCTCCCAGAAGCTTGGTATCAGCTACTCCGCCGTTCACAAGTATCAGCACAACATTTTCAGAAAGTTACAAGTGAGCAATCGTTCCGAAGCGATTCGGATATGGCTGGATAACCAGAAAAGCTGAAGCCCGCCTCGACAAGTTAGCCTCCAAGGGTAGCGGTTTCGTCACCGTAACACTTCCGCCACCTTTTCAGAAATCCGAAAAGGAGTATCTATGGCGTCCGTTAGCCTTATTAACCACACCATAAACCTATGAAAAAAATCCTCTTAAAAACCGCTGCCGTGATGAGCTTATTGTTAGCTCTCCATGCCACGGCGCAAATTCAATACTCAAACGAATTCTGGATTTCCACCAATGCCACTGGAAATATATATCCCAGCGGTGGTACTTTGGATAATCCGCTTGATGGTTCTACTGAATCAAACTTCACGGCGAACGTGTATGCCCTGCCACCTAATTCTGTGATACATCTGCTTCCTGGATTGTTCAAAGAATATAATTATTGGGGCGACCCGGGCCCTGGCTGGGTAAAGACAGGGGATAAAATAATTGGCAGCGGAATAGATGTAACCATTATTCAACTGGATAGTACGGCACATGACGGGCTTGGCGTCCTTAACAATAACTCCGGAAGTTGTCAAAACGTAGAAATTTCAGACTTAACGGCCGATGCCAATAGCGCTCCACCCAGTATTGGCCACCCAGGAGTTACCATAGAAGGAACCGAAAATGCCATAAGAAGAGTCAAAGTCATTAACAATTATGGAATCGGGGAAACTGATGGCCTCGCTCTAAATAATTATACTCAACCAGACAGCGAGGGAAATATCATCGAAGAGTGTGTGGTTTCAAACTATCTTGGCGGATCGGTCGATGCAATTAACCTTGGCGGAGGAAGTCCTACAAATATGATTAGCGGTATCATCAGAAACAATCGCGTCGACTTTCCGCCCGAGGAAGTTGCTTCTGTATTTCTGATAAACCTTTGCTTTGCTCAGAATACTCTAATTGAGGGCAACTATTTCAGTGGCGGCAATGTGCAAATCCATTGTGATACTGGTGGTTTTTATAACACAATCATTGCACACAACTTTTTCCTTAATTGCCTGGATGGGATCGCTCCCCAAACAGTTGACGCCAATGAAGATCATATTACTATAGCTTTCAACAACATAAGTTTATTATGGACGAATAACTTCTCTTCTGTAGCTTTCCACTTTTGGGGCAGCCCTCAATCCGATATTAAAATTATCGGCAACACCATACAAACCAGTGGCTCGGGTTCCGGCGACGGCGCCTATATCATGAATGCAAGTGATCTTACCGGCCTTGATTTTAAAGATAACTCGGTGGAATCATTACTTGTGAGCAATCAGGTTGCGTTGTGGACACCTTACCGTTACACAAACGTGGTAAACGCGAACATCGATAACAACTACGATTTATATGGGAATTATCTCTATGAACTGAATGTGCCCACGCTCGGCGGTGTTTCGGTATCTTCATTTGGTCTGAGCCTCATCAGTAGTGCCGAGGCTTCCTCCGCCTTAACCAACCTGGGCTTGCCCAGTAACCCGGCAAATGTTGTAACCAATAACGAAACAGGTGTGACCCTCAGCGGCACGTTTAGTGGCAATGGCGGTGGATTGACGAACTTAAACGCCTCTCAATTAAGCAGCGGCAGGATTCCTTTGGCACAGTTGGCATATTGTATCGGAACCGTCCGTCATGCCGGTGCTGGAAGCTATATCCTCACAAATTCAGTAGGATGCACCATAACGAATGGAGGTTATCCTCCGATGATCGGGGTTTTATTCACAACCCCCGCAAACAACCCGTATTACGTCGTCGCCGGGCTAGGGCCAATACCATACCTGACATACACCAATGGCTTTACTTTCGCAGTATCGGGAACGACTCCTACAAACTATTGTTTTGTTGTCTTTTCGCCATAAGTTTTTAACCAGTTTGCAAACTGGCCTCTTCTGGCTATGCCGGAAGAGGCCGTTTTATTTCGGTCAATCAAGCGTCTTCCGAAAAACGAAAAAGCCCCTTCCGATTTTACCGGAAGGGGCTGTGTCGTTCTAATTAAATTAGAACTGATAAATAACGTTAAGCGCGAGCAGGAAGTCGTTCGGACGGGTTGGGTCGCCGTTAATGGACGAGGCGCCGAAGTTGTTGTCATCCGTGTGGTCCCAGCGGAATTCGCCACGGGTAATCACGTTCGCCCAGAGGTTATACTGGAGGGTAACCGTAACTTCCTCAGCGTACTGGTGAGTGTCACCGTTGACACCAGGATACAGGTTGACGTTAGAGTCACCCTGGCTGGCGTCCTTCATGACTTCGCCACGAAGATTGATGCTGAACTTGTCGGTCGCCTGGTAGGTCGCATAGCCGGCGATATCCCAGATGCTGTTTCCCTGATTTTTATCTGTGCTGGAGAAATCAGGTTCCATGAGATAATCGAAGGCCGCGCCGAGTTTCAACTGGGTCATCGGCGTCGGGATGGTCGCCCCGAGATACCAACTGGTGTTATTACCAAACCCGGAAGCACCGGGGGGAAGACTGATATATCCGTCCGTGCCATAAACCACGCCTGCGCTCATGGTGGCACCCTTCAGGAAGCCCATGCTGTCAGGAGCGGTCAAGGAGACAGAACCCATATAGGTGCTGGAAGACTCGGTCGTGGTCGTCTTCACGAATGACGGAGCGATCGGGCCCAATCCGCCGTCGTTGTTAGCGATACCAGCGGAGAAGGAGACTTCGTCATTCACCTTGTAGGTGCCCAAAATACCGGTCATCGTGGTCGGCTCAATGGTGTAGCCGTAAGAACGGGTATAGTTGGGGTTCAGCGGGTCGCTATTGGATTCATAACCAATGATGGAATCAAACACACCGATCTGCCAGTCAATCCCGTTGCCGCCGATAGGCGTGTGCAAACGGATATAAGCCGAGCGCAGGGTAGCGTTAGGAACGCCATACGAGGTGCTGCTGCCGCTCAAACCGACGCCGACCGAATTGGCGCCATACATCAATTCAACGTGATAACCGGCCGCCCAGGCGCTGGAATCTTCCGGCTTGTCGAGCGCGATATCCACCGCGTTCAGGCTGAAGCCGTCGTCTTTGGCGAAGGCATAGTGCGGAATATTACCGGGAAGACCGCCGGTGTTCGGATTGGCATCCGTACCGGGATTCCACTGC
>DATJXK010000120.1:0-21502 GCA_035500235.1 Pseudomonadales bacterium
TGCATACCCTCCGGCCATTACCCCGGTCCGAATGTGCTCATAAATGGGTTTGAGCCAATCCGCCGCCAGATCCACCCACCGCGCCAGCGTCTGCCGGGGCAGGTTGATTTTGTGCCGTTGCGCAATGATTTGCTCCTGCCGATACAACGGCAAATGGTCGCAGTATTTGCTGACCAGAACGTGAGCCAGCAACCCCGGCGCGGGCAAACTGCGATCCAGCAGTCGTTCAGGCAAAGGCGCGATCACAGGAGCGCGGTTGAGGTCCAGACGATGAACGTACTTCTTGCGAATGGTTTTCCGACGCAAAAAGCGGGCCGGTTCATAGTCCAATTGCTCGCTGACTTCCTGCCCAATGCACCGCCACTCCTGGGGCTTTTGCTTCACTGGCTCGGGCTCAATCACTTCTTCGACCACCGGCAGGTTCTCCGGCAATCGCAGAGTCCGTTGTTTGCAGGAACGTTTCGGGAAAGGGACGGATGGTGGCACTTCCGAGGGTTCAATGGCCGGACTCTTTGAGAGTTGCAGCAGAAGTTCCAGTTGCGCTTTGTCCAGCTTCTCGCTGCTGGAGCCAAACACCCGCCGGATCAACAGGTCCACCTTCTGCCGCAGCAACTCATTCTCCCGACGGCTCTCCCTCAATGCCTCCTGGCATTCTTCCAACTGGCGGGCGAGGTCCTGTTCGCGCAACGTCATCGGTTCCTTTCTCGGACGCGCACACCCCAAAAATGTTTCAATCTTTTTGAAAAAATTTTTAACTCTCCCGCTCGTACCACGGACGCAACTTTGCCCCGCGCAAATCCACTCCATCGGTCAGCATCGCCAGCGCCTGCGGTGTCAGCTTGAGCTTGACCCTATCGGCTTCCATGTTCTTGGGCCAAGAGAAAGTCCCTCGCTCCAACCGCTTGGTCAGCACCCATAAGCCTGTCCCGTCCCAGCAGAGGATTTTGATCCGCGTGTGGCGACGGTTGCTGAAGACGAACAAAATGCCGCTACGCGGGTCTTCTCCCAGTCGTTCCGTGACCGCTGCGTACAGACCATTGAACCCCTTGCGCATATCGCACGCCTCAACCGCCACGAGCACCTTCAGGCTGCCTGAAAAACTCAGCATGACTTGGCCAGGGTTCGCAGCAAGGCTCCGGCCAAGGTCGCCTGTTGAGCGTCCTTAATCTCTATCTTGGCTCCGCCAGGCAACTCTAAAACCAGCGGACTCTTATCACCACGGTTCGGCTCTACCACTGCTTCCAGCCAACGCACTGATTTGGAACGCTTGACCACCGGAGGCATTCCCCGTTCTCGCCGCCGCTTACTGGCCCAGGTCGCCAGCGTCGGGTATTTGATGCCCACCAGTGCCGCAAACTTCTTCCCACTCAACCCGCTCCGCTCAAACTCATCCAGCACTTGCTCCCGCCGCGCCGCCGGTGTTTGCACGCGCCCTAGCTTGTCGGCCTTCAATACCACATCATCTGCTTTGATCATATCCGTCATATCCCGACAAATTATGACGGTTATGACCCAATGGAATAGTGGTGCTACGCGTGACGCTTACATTATAAGAACTCTTTCCAGTGGTGCTGCACGTGACGCTTACCTATGGACACTGACGGAAGCACGAGTAGTAGTGGGCGACTTCCGAAAGAAATACAACGAGATCAGGCCGCACAGTCGGCTGGGCTACGAGAGTCCGGCGCGGTTTACGGCACGCAGCAGTCCATTCCCCGCTCCGGTCGGGCTTCGCCCTCCCTCCGCAGGGAATGGACAAAGTAACAACGAAAACATAAACTCAAACCAATGCTCGGACTAACATCTCAGTGGTCCAGAAAGTTGAGCCCGGTCAACCGGTGACATTAATTTGCGCGAGTTGTTTTTGACGCTCAGCCGAGGACATCTTGGCCAGTTGCTTGCTGTCGCAACCAAGCATTACCTCTAACTTTGCATCGTCGAACGTATCGCGGGTTCCTGACGCACCTCCGACACGCTCGATAGCATTTTGAATTCGTCGAAGAATTTGCAAATCTTTAGAACCTCGATAATGACTGGCCAAACCCGAAATTACCAGCAGAAGAACGTCATCATCAGATTCATTGTCCAGCATCGCCCGTAATTTTTCAGGAAGATTTGGAACGCTGCACGCATATATTAAAGGCCGGATGGCGCAGAAGCGAACCATGTTGTCTTCGTGATCAAGCAGAGACAGCAACCACGGCGCGTTTTCTTGCTCTCGTCCCTTGAGGCTATCTATCTTTTGGATTATGCCTTCTCTTTCGGTCATGGCGCTGGACAGTATCCTTTTGTGTAATCTAAAAATTTGCTCAACTGAGAGATTTGCTTCTGCAACTGAAGACTCTCCGCTGAATCGCCTGGGGTGCCTTTCAAGGCGTTCTTAAGCTTATCAATTTGATTTGCCAGTCCTCGTTGTGCGTCACGAACTTCTTGCACATGGTCGTATGCCGTCCCGTCAGGCTTAAATTTCACCGGATTTCCTTTCAGTTCCTGGCGAGCCGCCTTGAGGTGAGTCTTATCAAGTGCCTTCTCTATATTTTTAACTTTGTCGGCGACATCTTTTAATGTCTGTGCCGCACGCTGTCTCGCGGCTTGCGCCGCCCTGTAAGCTGCGGCTTCCGCGTCATCCATCAAGAGCGTTGGCTCTGCTGCCAACGTAGCCTCTCCGTCACACTGTAACCCTGTCGGATCGATTTGATTGACAGGATTGTTACCGATTGCTCCGAAGAGGTTCAGATTGATCTGTGTAAAACCATTCAGAAGTTCATCACTCGTCAAACCACCCCCATCGTCAGACTCGGCATCCTGATCCAAGGACGGAAGCAAATAGGTTAAACTTCCCAAATCCCCCATTGGGTCCCGATTTGGCCAACGTTGTAGGTTAGGATCGTAAAAACGGTAACCGTAATAATACAATCCTTCATTCTCATTCCATTCCTTGCTGGAAAAGCGGTACTTGTTTGCACCGGCCAAAATCCCGCTCATGGAAATCATATTCCCGAATGGATCATACTGATAGTTCGCAATCGGAAATCCATTTTGCTGGATCAAAGTTGTAATATTTCCGCTTGCGTCATTATGATAATAGGAAGTAACGACATATTGCGGATTTGGATTGTTTGCAGAAAGTATTAGAGGGATAATCTGTTGTTTATCAGACCGGGCCAAAAGTCCGCCAATCCCTCCGGCTCCTTCAAGGCCTCCACTAAAATCGACGCCCCGAGTGTATGTTGTCAGTGGCAGATTGTTCTGGTCCCGCTCCTGCATCACAAGGTTACCATCATAGAGGTACCGTACTGCGTTTGTCTGCTGCCATGCGCTTCCACTCCAGCTATAGTCCTGCTCAACTCGCTTTCGCTGCAAACCGTCGTAAGCAAAGCTGTTGCTCCAGGAATTAACAACCCATACGCCGATCAGTTGGTTTTCATCGTCGTAAGCAAAATTTCGTCTCCCATCACTTGTGAGATTTCCATTTAAATCATAAGTATAGCTGGAACTCGATGAATATGACGTCGTAACTATATTGGTTGATGCCCGGCCATAGGTGTCTTTACCAATGGCTGTGAATGTATTATTCCCTGGGGAAAGGCTGAGCCCTGGGTCAGCGAATGTTCCATCGGCATACAAAAAATTAGTCTGGCCGTTGACCGTCACGTTGGTTACGCCTGGAGGTGTACCAGTAACAGATCCGCGCAGCTCCGTGGCACTGCCAGACACGGTATATGTACCGCTCGGACTCGCGCTACTTAACTCATTAAGATTGTTCACCGTGAACGCAGTCAAAAACAGATTATTTGTTTTATGAGCCAAATTCCAGGCTTTATCATACGTGTATCCAAACTGTTCATGCAGACGCGCTGTTGCACCTCCCGATTCAAATCCTTTGGCCGTTAAAATCTGGCCGATATTGTCATAAGTATAATTGATATAATTCGCGGCGGTAAAAACGTGCTGAGTAATCTCAGAGCCCAAATCATAAGAGTACGAATGTTGATCTGTAATTGCAGCATATGAGGAACTCATATAGGTATTTGTCAATCGTCCCAGGCTATCGTAAAGATTCGTCGTATATACGCTTCCACTTGATGGAAATTCAATTCCCTGTACCAAATCCCCACCGCCAGAATATTCGTAAATAAAGCTGCCCGATGGAGATGTGATAGACGTTGCTCCCGCTGGTGATGTGATCGTGCTCAACCGCATCACCGAATCATAACCGTAATTTTGTGTCCAAGGAGGCGCATTCGGTTGCTGCAAAGCCATGCTTGCTCGCAAACGATTGGCATAGGTGTAGTTCAACGCATCATTAGCCCACGGACCGGTTTCATTTTGCAACTGATTGCCATCTGTCCAACCGAATGCGGTTGTGCCGATGCCATCACTCATAGAAATCAGGCGATTTAAGCCGTCATAACTATAACTTATTGAAGGAGTAGAAACTGTTCCGCCCGAATAATCGACATACGTCAAGTTTCCAAGAGAGTCGTAGCTATAGAGTGTCGTGCCTTTCGCAGGAGTCCATCGACTGGTCAGGCGATTGAGCACATCATATTGATAAATGAAATTAGTATTTCCCGCGCAATCAATCTTATTCGTCACATTGCCAAATTCATCGTAATTCCAAGTGGTTATTTGGTTCTTCCCATCGGTTAACGTCTGCAACTCATCAGCCGGATTGTAAGAAAATTGGACCACTTCGTTATTTGCGTTAGTTTCATAAAGAATCCGGCCAGCGGCGTCCCGAACGTAAGCAGTCAGATGTCCCAGTTGGTCAATGTAGTTTGTCAGGCCCAGAGCACTGTAAAAGAACTTTTCTTGGCCAGTAAACTTGCCATCACTGCCAAAGTTTTGACGCGTCGATAAGCGGTTTAACAAATCGTAGCTGGATGCAGTTATGATGTTGTTACGATTCACCTCGTTTGTAATTCTTCCATATTCATCAAATTCATTGGTCTGCAACAGCTGACTCCCGAGCTTCTCGCTTGATACTAAACTGTTTTTCCCGACCAGGGCATAGGTGTAATCTAACTGGTTTCCGCCGCCATCTGTAACCGTTTGAACTCGGTCGTTCGTGTCGTACGTGTAGTTGAGTTGATAGCCATCGGGGAGTATAGCGCTCGACAACCGTCCTATTGTATCGTAATTGAGTGATGTTATAAGCGGAGTCGAACCATTCCAATTCGTAATAGCATCCGGAGAACCACAACTGCAATATCCGTAAGTCGTCACCTCGCCGTCCACATTTGTTACGGCTATCAGTTGGCGAACGGAATTATAACCGTAATATGCCCACTGGCCTAAACGGTCCATCGTCGCAACCAGATCGAGATTGCTATAAACATTTGATTCAACAGTGCCATCAGGATAGGTGGTGGAAAGAAGACGATTTAAATTATCGTATGTATTAGTAACCACAAGCTCGAGTTCATTCGTTTCCAAGCAAAGGTTTCCATTGATATAATCAAAATAATTTGTGTCGAAGCCAATATTTGCCTGCTCAGCCAAAAAGCCCTTGTTCGGACCGGAAGTGTAATAAATATTCGTTTGCACCATACCCCCGGGAAATGTGGTACTTGTGAGTTTTATTGGGCCTGCACTGGTATCGTAAGTGTATTTTGTTACATCGCCAACGGCATTCGTAACCGACGTCAGCAAATTATTAATTGTCGGATCAAACCCATAGCCTCGGGTGTGCTCTCCGCGAGGTCCGCCTTCAGCTTGTAAAATCTTGCCACTGGAGTCAAAATAATTGGTGTAAGAAGCTGTCGAGCCATCACTGCCATAATAGACAAAGTTCGTAGGCCGGCCTATTGGGTTTACGCCGATATCAAGCGCCTTCTGCCCATTGATAGAAATGGACGTAACGCGCTTTAACGTGCCAATAAACGGCGGGGATTCTCCATAATATGAGTAGGTGTAACAGTTCGGCCTCGTTCCAAGGTTTGGGTCATAGGGATCGGCTGAAGAATCAAGCGTGTCACCAACAATAAGAGTATCATCATGAAGCCAGTGTTTGATACTGGCTTTCTGGTAGTCAGATTGAGGCATGTTAAAGCCATAGGTCTGCCAATCACCGGCAAGAGCTTCATATTGTGCCCGGTTCCAATGAAAACTCATCCGATAACTTGGGTAGTCGTCGCCAGGATATGGGATGCTATCCGGAGAATCGTCGCGATATACGTAAAGCTGATGGTCGCCAGTTGGTTCGGTGATAAGTAAAGCCATTTCAATATAGTTATTAGCATCCACTCCGGAATAATATTGAAATGAATTAGTTCCGTACGGTGTTACCATATTAGTGATGCGATAATCGTTATCATACTTAAAAGATGTGGAAAATCCCTGCACATCAATGATATTAGTTAGAAATAAAACTTCATTAATTCCACGGATTCCTCTTCCGTCATAGTTAAATTGTGCCACGGAGTTATAAGGATTGGTGACGGTGATGACGCACCATGCACCTAATCCATTTCCACCGAGTTCAACTATATTGGTTTTCCCATCCTCATCAACCACATCATTGAGAGAACCGTCCAAGCCGGAACCAGTGGCATAATCCATCTGCTGAAGTATTCGCCCATATCTATCCAGCCGTTGCGTCAAAAGATAGTTTGGTGTGCTGGAACCAGTTGGTGTAGAAGAGTAGTTATATGCATTCTGTGCGCCAGAGGGCGCGCCAAGATTATAGCCGCCACTGCCGTTTGATGACAGCACCCGGGCCGTTTTGTAATCTGGTGTCCCGCTGGGGTCAAATCCCTCGACTCCTCCACCGGCCAGATAATTAGAAACCAACCCGGATGAGCTTGGCTGCATGTAACCGATCCAATTGCAAGACCAATCAACACCGAATCCGGTTAACAGCGTTGGCTGCGGCAGACCTGTGCTTTTGTATGTGAGCCTTAATTGCATCCATTTGCCGTTTGATTGCCGATACAGTAATGGCACATCTTCTATCCAAAGCGTCTCATAAGGTTCTGAGACATACCAATGCGGCATACCGTATGTTCCTATAGGTTGCGGATCATCAAAACAGTCACATGGCGGCGGACTTGGGGGGTTATTTGTACTGTTTGCGGCTCCGTCGTTTGGTGAAGGAGGATAGCAATTCGAATCATCGCTATCCTGGTTTCCATCGCCACCTTGAGGACAGGCCGGCGGACCATTATCTGACGAATTATTAACTGTATTGCCTACTCCCTTCCCGTAAATAGCTGAGCATTCGGCAGCAGAGAGCTGCTTCCAATTAGAAGGTACTTTATCCTTCGGCAAAATGAATTCTCCACTAGCCTCATCGCTGATCACTTGACCGTCCATCCAAAGCCCTCCACCGAATGTTGGATCCTCCACGAAATAGCGTCCATTTTTTTCCTGCATGATGGCTGCATAATGATTCAGTTTCCAATGTACGATCGATGGTACGATAAGAGGCGCCCCTGCCGGGCGACGAACGGCCTCTACTTGCATGCCGTTGGTCTCTGCCAATCTGAGCAACTGATCCATGTGGAACCCTCCATCAGGCGAATCGATCTCGTCCAAACGTCGACAGATTCCCGAATTTAAATGCATGGCATTGGCTAAATGGCCCAAAGCAAATGAGCCGCACCGATAAGAGATACCCGGTCTTCCGTTCATCACTCCCAACGCTTGCTCTGTTTCCTGTATCTCTGTCCCGTATATTCCACGAGGAAGTTGAAGTTGATCGAACTCTTTGAACAGTTTGTTGAGTTTTTCTTTTTCTCCGAGCGTCGCCAATAAGCGAGTCCAGCCGGCAATTGTTCGCACAGCCAGATATTGAGAAACTGGATCATTACCAGCTTTAATAGCATTCCAGGCAGCTTCCCAATTTGTCAACGCGAGGCTATAACGGCCTTGGGCCCGATAATATTCAGCCAGGTTCACATTTACTGCAGGTTTCCACGCTGAATCAGGGTATTTGTTTACAAAATTCTCAAGCGCCGAAATTCCTGAAGGCACTCCTTCAGTTTTAAAGATATTCATATCGGCCGATAAAGCCGTGGATTCTGTACCCGGAGGCGGCTGAGATCCCACCCATGCCAGAGGCTGTCCAAATACAGGATGATAGGTGACTTGATTAGCCAAATCACTATCTGTCTCGGCCGCTGACTTAACCGCAACCAGCATACATATAATAAGGCAGTGTTTGAAACAAAGATTCACCTGTGCGCCTTTGTTTTTTAGAAAAATGAAAAAGGATTGCATAAATAATGGGGGGGTTAAGGAATCGTACTTCCATTGCGAGGTTTGGTAATAATGACCGAAAGGCCCGGATCACCGACAATGTTCCAGCCGATTTCGCCAGAATCGACCAAGCCATTACCGTTGGCATCCTCGATATAATCAGGAATTCCATCGCCATTATTGTCGAGCGGATTTCCGTTTGGGCCTCTTGCTACATAGTGATAACCGATATCGACAATGGAATTGGTTTCAGGGATTTGGTTGGTCTGCGTTGTAAAATGATAAAGCCCAAGGAGATTCGCCGTCACGCTACCGGAATTTGTTAAAAATGAATTCGTCGGCAAATAAAAGCTCCCGAACTGTGTGGATTCCCAGTTGTAGTTGGTTACCATTATGTCTGATGATCCGACGTTCTCCAAAGTATTGCTCCTGGGAGTGCCCAACGGATAATAATTTCGCCACGCGGCATTGTTGGTGTTATATGCGTTGTAGTCAAAAAGCGTATAGCCAGATGCGCCACCACGTCCGTCGCTCCAATACATGGCGGTATCGTCAAAGGAGCAGTTCTGGATTTGCCAAAATGAAAAATATGAGCTGCCACGATCCATCAACAAACCGCCGTTGAAAAATGTGCAGTTTTCGAATGTAAAACTCAGGTCGTAACTCGAATCCCAAAATGCGATCGGAACGCGGAAAAAGAGGCAATTTGTGAAGTCGAGCGACTGTTCACTAAAACTAGTAAGAGTGCCAGTATAAAACTCGCAATTGTTAAATGTTCCTAAACCATCATGCCAACGGTCCTGGAGGGTGTTTACGCCATAGACGGCCGTCGATTTCATGAAATTGGCGGAAATACTAGCTTCCTGGCTGGTGCTACTACTGTTATAAACAAGGCCTAGGCTCCAGCCAATGTTTGGCCAATTGCCATTTCCGGCTTCCTGCACCATTCTAAACGACCCAAGATAACAAGGTTGAGTTGCGTTGCCGTTAAAGGACAGATTGGCCCAGTTATTAAGAGCCATCCCGTAATAATTTCCGATCGTTCCATATTGCGCTCCGTTGCCCTCAAACCAACCTATTGCCGTCCCCGCGGTTATTGTCAAATTGCTGGATAAATCACAACCTCCGAAGACGTAATCTAACGGATCGTAATGATAGCCAAAATCAATGGCAGCATATGTATCTCGCGAAGCCTGAGGGCTTAATGTCAAATTGGTTGAAATTATCGTATTGGAAAAGACCATCGGCGGATAGGTGGTCTTCCCCGTCAGATCAAGCAAAAGTGCGGGATCAATGTTCGCCGTCCCCGAATCATGAAAAATGCAATCTGATGTCAAATAATAACTGCCTCCGCCAATGGCCTGAAATGGAGAAGAATTTGTCTGCAATATGTCGGCACCAAAAGTAGGGGCATTAAAAAATCCGTTATCAGCGCCCATAGTTCCATATGTAATGCCCCCGCTCGTGAAGCTGTTGGTGAGGTACACAATATTTGCAAAAATGCAATTTGTGAAATAAAGGTGTACGGTTTGAGACGAAGCATTTGCGATTGTACTTACATTTGTACTGCCGCTGAACGTTGAATTTTGAATGTCGAGCGTAGTATTATAAATATTACAAAAATTGGTTAGTACGTTACCGAACAACAAATTCCTGAAACGCAGCGAGCCATTTATGATGTTAAATCCATTTTGACAATTAATGATTTGGCCATCATAAAATGCGGCCCCGCCACCATTTATCAGTTCGATGGCCTGTTGCGCATATGCTATCCTGAAATTTGAAATCGATGGGCTACTATTTAAAAAGACCAAGGCAGGGTTGGCATAGAGGTGACCTGTTGGATTTCCGGTCGAACCGCTGATGGGTTCTCCCAATGTATCATCATCTTGTGCGGTAAAAATTACAGGCCGATAAGAGCTTGCGTTTTCAATATATGAGCCACTAACCGTGATTGAGGCACCATTGGTATATTTTATAACCGCGCCTCCTTCAAAGGTGCTTTGCAACGATAAAGTCAATGGACCGCTTATGTAGTACGTCATATCTCCCTGGAATGTAAAATTAGCCTGGCTGCCGTTAACAAGTTGATAGTCCAGCAACAATCCTTTTTTCGGAAATTGCCGCTTGCTCATACGTATCGGAAATGGACTTTTTGTTTTTGCTAATCGCTGTGGCGGAAACAGACGCTTTGTCGAGACAACGTTCAAAGGAGAGGTTCCGTTTGGAACGGATGTCTGGATGACCGGAATTTGGGATGGTTGCGGCAATTGAGATAGTTGATCGGCAATGGCTCTAACAGGCACTTCCTCAATTAAGAATTGCCTGCCTTGCGATGAGAGCCATTGCTTCGCGATCAACGCTTGTGCATCGTCGCCATTCTGCCCCAACAAAAAGGCTCGGCCTGGAATCATGGCCATTGTTCCAAAATTAATTGTATCATCCAGCAAGGAAATTCCGGCTTGCGAGGGCTCGACGGTCGTGGTAATCGCGGGTGATGGCGGATTAAGAAATTCAGTAATAATTTGCAAACGAGCAACTTGTGTATTTAAGCCGTAATAGCCAGGGTCGGGGGGCTGGGCTTCCAAAATTACATCCTGCTCAAGCCCAGCCTTGGTATACGTGTAAAGCAAATCCGCATCAATTCCTGCAAACGCATTGGGGTAAATGATTTGATTCGGGCTGATTAATTGTCCAACAGAATTAGTTATTGCAGCAATTAGAACCGTATTTGTACCATCATCATAACACAAGCCCAGTGGCTGGCTTTGCAGTGCCAGTCCGTCAGGCGTAATTAATTTGATGACGCCATTGTAAATATCCACAGGGAAATAAACTTGATGCTGGCCCTGGATAGCTTCGGCGGAACCATCAGGCAAAATGCTTATCATTTCCTGTGAATCCCTCCATTGATCATTTTGCTGGTAACAAAGGCCGGAGGCCAACTCTGTATACTGATGCAATCGAGGTACAGTCTGGCCTGATGGCGACAGTTCATACGATGTGCTTTTCCAAATACGCGAGTTGGCGTCGCGAGAGATAATTGCGGGCTGTGTTGCTGATGGGACTGCCGCTTGTTGTTGAGCTACCTGTTGCGCTTCACACAAAGGAAAGATGCTTAAAAGAATAGCAGTCGTGCCTAAATAGGAAAAATTTTTCATAGGTAGAAGGATTTAGAATTAACAGCCGGCGTTATGGATTCCTGAAGGTAAAAACCTGTCTTGAGGGAAAATACCCCCCTTGGAAACGACTTCAATGTTAAGACCGCGCTCATGTCTGGTTAGTGCGCCTGCCTGTCGTGTTTTTCCCACCCTGCCTTTAGAAAGTTCTCTGCTGAATTGTAGTTATGATTACAGTAACAGTATCTGAACGTCGAGGTTATTCTTAAAAAAGTTATTCACAACTGTATTAAAATAATGCACTTGTAAAGTTTTAGGGCATAAACTTAGCCGCAGATAGACTTGTTCTTTTAGTAACTTGGCTTTTTTTACATCCTGTCTTGACTAGGCCGCAAGACTGGCTGCCCCGATCCCCATACGGCCGGACTGCGCCCAACGAAGTACTCGCCCTTGCCATTCTCCATCCATAACAAACAATTGTTCAAGCCGCCTCATGTCGCTGTCAGTGAAACTGTCAGTAAAGGCTGCCGCCATTAGCTGAAAATTGTGGCGGGTTAACCCGAATAGTTCTTTAATTTTATAAGTTATTTGCTAATATCCCTTTGTCTGAGTCAATTAAACAGTCCGTGTCCATCCGTGGTTAAAATCCTCCGCGCCTTTGCGTTAAAATTTTTGGGTATTTCGTAGTTAACCCAACGTCTCCAAAATCTTCTCCGCGGCCGCCTTCGGATTTTCCGCTGCGCAAATCGGCCGTCCGATCACCAGCCAATTCGCCCCGGCGGCAATCGCGTCGTGTGGCGTCATCGTGCGCTTCTGGTCGTCCGCTTTCTCCGCGCCCGTGCGGATGCCTGGAACCACCAGTTGCACCTGCGCCGGCAAACCTTTCCGCAATGCGCTGATTTCCAGCGGCGAACAAACCAGTCCCCGCAATCCCGCTTTCACGGCCACATTTGCGAGCCGGCGCACCTGGTATTCGGCATTTACATCCAGGCCCACTTCGCGCAACGCCGCGCCGTCGAGGCTTGTCAGCACTGTTACCCCCAGCACTAATGGCGGGGTGCGGCCCAGTTTCCACGCCGTTTCTTCCGCCGCGCTTTCGGCGGCCTTGAGCATTTCTGTGCCGCCACCCACATGCACCGTCAGCATCTGCACATCCAGGCGCACCGCCACGGCCACGGACTTGGCCACCGTGTTGGGAATATCATGAAATTTTAGATCCAGGAATACCAGCGACCCGCGTTCGCGAAGCTTCTTTACGATGTCCGGGCCCGCTGCCGTGAACAGCTCGCTGCCGATTTTAAATCCGCCGCAGACCGGCGCCAGTTGCGTGGCCAGGTCCAGCGCCGCTTCGGGCGTGGCCACGTCGAGTGCCACTATAATTGGGTTCCGCATAAAACTACTCTACGCTTAAATGAAGCCCTTCGACAAGTCCCCTTGCTGCCTGCTCTGAAATTTGAGATATGAAATTTCGAATTAATCGTGTTCAACCAAGTCCATGTTGGCCCGGCCCATTCTTGTAAGTCCCTGTTGGTCCATATTTTCCATCAGCCAACAACTCCCAACTCTCAACTTTTGATTGCTGTAGTCACTAACTATGAGTTTTCCACTTCCTCTGGTAAAATGGCCAGATGTTGGTCGAAGTGACATATTCGAGCCATGCCGCTTGCGTCTTGGACTGCGGCGGCTGTGACGCCGCTTTACTCCTGGCATCCGGTTCCCACGGCGTCTCCAGCCTTCAGAAACCTTTAGTAACCTTTAGAAGCCTTCAGAAGGGTAAAATAAAGAATCCTTTTTTTCTTTTCGGTCGGCGTGGAATGGGCCTGCCGCGTCGTAGTCCCGTTCTGCGGAACGAAGACGGGTCTGCCCTCCGGAGCTTTAGCGTAGGAGGGTCAAGCCCAATCAAGCTGAGTAAAGCACTTTTTAAAAACTATCTTTCTTGCCGCGTCATTCCGAGCATTCTGTTCATTCTGTCAAAAAATCTGTGTTTCATCTGTGCCTATCTGTGGCTCAATTTTTTCCAACCTGTGTCAACCCAAGTCAGGCCATGTCAACCTATGTCAACTACCCCCGGGGGGGAGGGGGGCTTTCGGCCATTGCCGCCGTTTTGACTTTGTTTCCCGCATTCTTTAGCCTGTCCACCCGATGAATATCATCCGTCACAGCGACAAAAACTTCGCGGAACGCCTCCGCGACGCTTCCGCCGCGTCCAATTTATTTGACCCGGAACTCGAAAGCCGCACGCGCGAAATTCTCCACCAGGTTTTTATCCGCAGCGATGACGCCCTTTTGGAATTTACTGAACGATTTGACGGCGCAAAACTTTCCGCCGACCAACTCGCCGTGACCCAGGCCGAACTGCTCACTGCCTCGCTCAAGGCGGATGGACCGCTGCGCAACGCCGTGGCCGAGGCGGAGAAGAACATCGCTGATTTCGCCAAAAAATCCTTGCGCCGCAACTGGCAGTTCAAAAATTCCCATGGGGCCAGGGTCGGCGAGAAATTCGATCCTTTCCAGCGCGTGGGCGTTTATATCCCCGGCGGTACTGCGCCCCTCGTCTCGACCGCGCTGATGACGGTTACGCTGGCCCGCGTGGCGGGTTGCAAGGAAATCGTCGTTTGTACCCCTTGCGGCAAAAATGGTTCTATTAATCCCGCGCTGCTCTTTGCCGTGCGCGCGGCGGGCGCCACGGAGATTTATCGTGTGGGCGGCGCGCAAGCCATTGCCGCCATGGCGTACGGCACGAAGACCATCCGTCGCGTGCAAAAAATCTTCGGCCCGGGCAACGCCTATGTCGTCACCGCCAAGCGATTGCTCTTTGGCCGCGTGGCTATTGATTCGCTGCCCGGCCCCAGCGAAGTCCTCGTCCTGGCCGATGAAACGGCCAACCCGAAATTTGTTGCTGCCGACCTTCTCGCCCAGGCAGAGCACGGCTCCGGGCATGAGCACGTCTGGCTCGTGACGACATCGCCCAAAATCCTCCGCGCTGTGGAAAGCGAAATCGCAAAGCAATTGCCCAAACTGGCCCGTCGCGAATTTATCCAGCGCGCTCTCGACGCCAACGGCTGGCTGATTCAGGCCAAAACGCTCGAGGACGCCGTGGAAATCACCAATCAACTCTCGCCTGAGCACTGCGAAATCATGACGCGCAACCTGCGCAAGGTTTCCGAAAAAATTCTGACCGCCGGCGCGATCTTCCTCGGCCCGCAATCACCCACGGTGCTGGGCGATTATGTTGCCGGTCCCAGTCACACGCTGCCCACCGGCGGCGCGGGCGCCTCGTTCCCCGGCCTGACCGTGGATCAATTCCAGCGCCGCACCAGCATTGTTGAATACGATCGTGCCTCGCTCAAAAAGGCTCTGCCTGCGGTGAAGAAATTCGCGGAACTCGAAGGCCTGGATGCGCATGGAAAGAGTGCTGAAGTGCGTGTGAAATAAGAAAGATTCAGGGATGCCAAACATTTTTAATTTTCTTTTTAGGCGTCCCCAACAGGCCCAAATAATACCGGGTACAATCTGTACAGTTGACGATGGTGAAGGGTTTTATCGCGTTGCAAAAGTGCTAGTCATCGATGATGGCGGCGTCCATGCGAGGCTTTACAAAAACAGATGGACAGAGCGTCCTCAGGCAGTTGATATGAGCACACTTTCATTAGGCAGCGTGTATGACAAAGATGGATTTGGAATGGGGCACTTACCACTTACGAAGCGCGCTTTTGCTGCTTGGAAGCCGATCGTTTTGGGATTAGAAGAAGTTCGGCAAGAAGAGCTCGATGGTTATGAAATCTGGAAAGATGGAAAAGGAGGTTATTTTGGAAAACCATAAAATTAAAAATCTCATCCGCCCGCTCGTGCACAAGTTGCACCCTTACGTTTATGGCGAGCAGCCAAAAATCAAAGGGCTGATCAAACTTAACACGAATGAAAATCCGTTTCCGCCCTCGCCTAAAGTCCTTCGCGCCGTCAAAGCCGCCGTGGACGGACGCCTCCGTTTATATCCGGACGCCACTGCCCAGGTCTTGCGTGAGAAATTGGCGAAGCTTCATCGCTGCGAACCCGACAACATTGTCGTTGGCAACGGCTCAGACGAATTGCTGGCATTGGCCATCCGCTGCTTCGTCGAGCCTGCGCAAAAAAATAAAAGCGCAAAATCGCTCGTCCAGTATTTCACACCGAGCTATTCGCTCTATCCTGTTCTGGTGGATATCCACGGCGCAGCCAAAAATCCCGTACCGCTCAAGCCAAACTATTCTTTGCCCGACCTCGCAGAATTAAAGCGCGGCAAAATCTGGAATTTCAATGCTGCACTCACGTTCGTCACCACCCCAAACGCTCCAAGTGGTTGCGGTTACAAGACTTCTGAACTTGAAAAACTCTGCCGTGCCCAGCGTGGCGTCGTCATTTTAGACGAAGCCTACGTGGATTTTGCCAAAGAAAATGCCATGAAATTGGCCTTGAAATATCCACATGTCCTCATCGCGCGCACATTTTCCAAGGCCTATTCGCTCTGCTTCCAACGCGTCGGCTATTTCGTCGGCCATGCCGGCCTTATCGCCGCAATCCATAAAATTCGCGATAGCTACAACGTCAACGGTCTGGGCCAAATCGCCGCTGAAGCCACGCTGGACGACCTGAAATATTACCGCGCTAATTTCAAAGACATCGTCGCCACGCGCGAATGGCTCTCACGCGAACTGACATTGCTCGGCTTTCGCGTTCTCCCCAGCCAGACGAATTTCATTCTCATCATCCCGCCGCGCTTCACCTCGCAGGACTGGCTCCAAAAACTGCGTGATCGAAAAATCTTCGTCCGCTGGTTCAGTTCGCCCGAGATAAAAAAGTATCTGCGCATTACTATCGGCACCCGCGCTGAAATGGAAACTTTCCTGCGCGCAGTTGGAAAAATCCTTCATACTCACGAAAAGTAAAACACCGGGGCTCTTTTAAAATTCTGTTCTGGCCATTTTCGCTTTTCGCTGCCTGCCGGGTTTCATATATTGACCCGTGTATCTCAAGTTCTATGCGCTGACAGTGCCGCCATTCGACTTGACGCCGAATCCGCGGTTTCTGTTTAACAGCGGCAAGCATCGCGAGGCCATCAACCATTTGCTCTACGGCATTCGCGAACGCAAAGGTTTCGTCCAGCTCACGGGCGAAATCGGCGCGGGCAAGACCACGCTCTGCCGTGCGCTGCTCGAACAACTGGATGCCCATTTTTCCACCGCGCTCCTGTTGACTCCCGTCCTCGACGGCAACGAACTGGTGAAAGCCATCGCCGCCGAATTCAACCTGGACGTCAAGGGCCTCGACCGTCTTGAGACTCTCGCCACCATCAATGACTTTCTTATTCGTCAAATCGAGCAGGGCAAGGACACCGTCCTGATCATTGATGAGGCCCAGAATTTCAGTGACGATTTGCTCGAGCAGGTCCGCCAGCTTTCGAACATCGAAACCGACGACCGCAAGCTCCTGCAAATCATTCTTATCGGCCAGCCCGAGTTGCGCCAGCGCCTGAACCATCCGCGGCTGAGGCAGCTCCGCCAGCGCATAACCGTGCGCTACCATCTCCGGGCACTGAACCGTTTTGAGACAGCGCAGTATATTAAACATCGCCTTGAAATGGCTGGGGCCAATGGTACGCCCTATTTTACGGTGGCTGCACTTTGGCGCGTTTTTCGCTACAGCCAGGGTGTGCCCAGGCTTATTAATGCCCTTTGTGACAAAGCGCTCCTGGCCGGTTATGTCCGGCAGGCCAAGCGCATCAATTTCAGCATGGTCGGCCGCGCCATCCGTGAACTGGAAGGGGACCTTCACGCGTAGCCGCCTATGAGCCAGATCAATGACGCGCTCAAACGCGCCAAAAAGTCCCAGAAAGCGCAGCCGCCCAATCTGCCTCTGGGCGCTGCGCCCCTGCCTCCGATAGAAACGGAGCCCGGCGGCAGTTTAGGCTGGATCCTGCTGGTCGTCCTGCTTGTCGCCATCGGTGGTATTTTCATTGGACTGGCTATTGCCACTCACAAACCGGCGACGCCTCCACCTGTTGCTCCCGTAGCCGTGGCCCCGGCCCCGGTCGCGCCAAAACCGGCGCCGCCTCTGGCTGCGCCGCAAGCGGTAGTCATTCCCGTCGCTCCAAAACCGGCTCCTGTCCCGCCGACGCAAACCAACGTTGTTGTCGCGCCGCCCAAACCCGTTCCGCCTGTGCTCAGGCTTCAGGGCATTTTGACGGGCTCCGGCAAGCCGCAGGCCATCATCAACGGCCAGACCGTATACGTTGGCGATACCGTCAACGGCTTTCGCGTCCAAATGATTTCCCAATACCAGGTGTTATTTCTCGCGCCCGATGGAACCCAAAAAATGCTCGCCCTTGGCAAATAAAACTTCCTGTTTCCCATGCGTTTCCTGACCAAGATTTTCAACAATCCGTTGCAAGCCCGGGTCGTGCCGTTCGTGATTTTTTGTGTGCTCACGTTTTGCCAGGGGAAGCTGGGCGCCGCTTCCGCTTATTGGTTCTATCTGGCCAAGACCCTCGTGGGTGTCTGGCTCATTTATGAAATGCGCCCGCACGTTTCTGAGATGCGCTGGGCCATTTCGTGGGAAGCAGTCGTGGTCGGCATTTTGATTTTTGGGATTTGGATAGGGCTCGACGGCCATTATCCGCAATGGAAACATCCCTCGACCGGAAATCCCGCCGACGCTTTCAGTCCGCATTCCTCCCTCCCCATGTTTTTCAATATCGTTCACATCCTGGGAATGACCCTAATCGTGCCGCCGCTGGAAGAAGTCTTTTACCGCTCGCTGCTCTATCGCTACATCGCCAGTCCTAATTTTCTCGCCGTTCCGCTGAACCGTTTTCTGCCTTTACCGTTCTTTGCGACCGTTGGTTTTTTCGCCATCGCCCACAACGAATGGCTGCCCGCCATCATCTGCGGCGCGGCTTTCCAATGGCTTGTTATCCGCAAAAACCGTCTCGGCGACGCCATGACGGCCCATGCCATCACGAATTTTCTCCTTGGTGTCTACATCGTTTGGTCCGGCAAATGGTATCTGTGGTGAGCCTTACGGAAATTGAGTCAGCGATAGCGTGTTCTCGTCCGGATCTTGAAACCAGGCCACTTTCGCGCCGCCGGGCGATGGCCAGATGCCATCGGCATCCTGGTTCATGCCCTCAAAACGCATGAACTTGACGCCAGCTTTCGTTAATTCCCGCACGGTTTTCTGGATGTCCGTCACCCTCCAACCGAGCACCGTATAGTTAATCCGGGGTTTCTTATCCACCTTTTGGATTCGCAACGGGATGTCCCCGATTCGGAACACCAGCGCATACGGTTCATCCGCCACAAACTTCAACCCCCAGCGTTTTCTCATAAAATTCCCGCGACCGTTTCGGGTTAGTGGTGGCGGCAAATAAAATGGGCTTGTCCAGTTCCATGGTCTTTTATCTGAATCAGGACTGAGCCATGTACGCGGCCATGTCAATGGCGAACTCCTTGTCGGCTTGACCCCCGTGTTAAATTGACCGATGATAGGGATGCACGGTCTGTTTCTTGCGGACTGTCTGCTGTTGGGGGCGCACTGGTTTCGACCTGATAAATGCGCCAGAGGCGGCATGTCGAGGATGATCGTTGGCCTCGTTAAAAATCGGTCAAAACTAAACTGCTAACGAAGAATTAGCTCTCGCGGCCTAATTGCCGCGACGTTCGCCGGCTGACGCCTGCTAGGTTGGACGAACGCCATTGCAGGCGGGGCGTGACGCGGAGACCGCGCGCGGCGCGCCGACATATTTCATGCGGACTAGGCAGTGCGACTCGCGTCCGGACGTCATCGCACAGCAGAAAATTATTTCGGACTAAACATGTAGTCGCGGCTGGTTTGTTTGTCTGGGACGCGGGTTCAACTCCCGCCGCCTCCACCACTTTTTGCCTGGAGCAAAATCTGTCACGCCGTAGTCCTGCTTTGCGGGGCGAAGGCGGACTTTAATGTTGGTTGCTCGCGCCAAACTCTTCCCAGACTTTGGTTGAGCGGTCAAAATCTTCATCCAATTGTGGCGGCGACGAGCCCGTCTTAACCCGGAAGATTCCCAGTTCGTAACATTTTGCAATGCCGGCCATCAGGTTTTTTGCCGATGGGAAAAACGTATAGTCGCTCTCTTCCATGAAATTATAAAATACCGCGCCCTCTGGTTCCTTGCGCTTTGGGTCATAAAAATAGCCGTTCCCCGCGTCGTCAGAGAATATGCAGATCCATGAATTATGGTATCCCACAAGAACCTCATAGAAGACGCGTTGTCCTGCCGTTGCTCCTTTTCCTATGGCCGCATTCTCTTCCAGCGTTTCCTCAAGCGGGACGAACCGATACAACGGCATAAAAGTACCGTCGACATAATTAGTGCGGCACGCACCATCATGCCATTCATAAATTGCCTGAACGTCATCCGGCAATTGCACATGATATTGCTGTTCCAATTTAGAGATGTCCCCGGCGGAAAGGCCGGGTTGCAACGCAGCGAGCACTTGGGGCGCGTTAGTTTTGAGAATGTTTTCCAGCCGGGCAAGGATTTGCGGCATGGCCTCGCTGACCGCCGCCGGCATCGGCGGGGCCGGGGGATACATCACATGTTTCAGGCCGGCGCGAGCCCAAAGTCCCAGGATGATTAAGCTGACAAAGGCAATCAGTATTCCAATTCCGATTTTATGCCAGGGTTTCAATTCGTGAATTTTAACTATAGAAGGCTTTGGATGGAAACCAGAATAGGTGGAGGACGCGCCCTCAATTTATTTTCTAAAAAATCGAAAAAATCATTGCAATTTCCCTGCCAAGCAGGTAAAAATTTTCCCACTTGGCCGCCTCGTCGGTTCCTCACGACCAAGTTAGTTTAGAAACATGATGCACGTACATTTTAGTGCTGTCGTGGGGGCTATTTCTGGTCAGTCGGATCTCCCCTACATTTGGAAACAGGCGACGATCGAAGCCAAAGCGATCATCGTCTTCCTCATTTGCTTTTCCGGCGTGGTCTGGTCTGTCCTCACCTACAAGTGGCTCCAAATGCGCCGCGCCGAGAAATTGAATTACTACTTCAACGAGGAATTTCATTCGCAAAAAGCGGTCATGGATATTTTCGACCGCAAGCTCCAGGTCGTCGGCTGCCCGCTCTATGAAGTTTACGAGGCTGGCTGTGTCCAATTGGATGCGCGCTTAAAAGGTCCCGGCGGCGAACGAGGCAAGCAAAGCGTCTCGCTCAAAAATATGGAGCACACCAAGCGCGCCGTGGAAAATGTCGTGGCGCAGGAATCCTTGAAGCTGGAAGCCGGCCTGATCTGGCTTTCCGTCGCCGCCAGCGGCGCGCCGTTCATCGGGTTGCTCGGCACGGTGTGGGGCGTCATGAGCGCGTTCGCCGGCATTGCCCAGGCCGGTTCCGCTACCCTGGCTGCCATGGCCCCGGGCGTCGCTGCTGCCTTGATTACCACGGTGGCCGGCCTGCTCGTGGCCATTCCCTCCATGTTCGGCTACAATTTATTGGTACACAAATTGCGCGCTTTTACCGTCGGTCTCGACAATTTTGCGCAGGAACTGATTTCTAAAATGGAATCGGAATATTTGGCGGATGATTAGTTTTGCATGAGACGTTTCTCACAACGCAGTCATTTGGTCACCGTGGCGGAGATTAACATCACGCCACTCCTCGACCTCGCGTTCGTGCTGCTCATTATTTTCGTTATCACCACGCCATTGCTCGAGCAAAGCATCAGCCTGAAATTGCCCAAAGGCGTCGGCCGGCCCGACCAGCATATTGACCCGCACAACGTTCGCACCGTGGAAATCAGCAACACCGGCGTCTATGCGCTCGACCGCCATCGCATGAACCTGGAGGAAATCCTCGGCCGCCTCGCTTCCGATTTTCAGTCCAATCCGGAGATGATTGTCTATATCCGCGCGGATAAAGACAGCCGTTACGATCTCGTGGCCCAGCTCATCGGTGGCTGCCAGGCCCACGGCATCACGCGCTATTCATTGCGAACCGACCCGACCAGATGAACCGGCTGCAAAAAAAATGCGTCATCGGCACAGTAGGCATTCACCTGCTGCTCCTGCTCATTTTAATTGTCGGCCCGGCGTTCTTTAACCAGGAACCCAAGGTGGACAATACGCAGATTCTGGACATGATTCCGGCCAACCTGGTTGACGCT
>DATJXK010000121.1:0-5001 GCA_035500235.1 Pseudomonadales bacterium
ACGAATAATCTGCTTTTCATTGTCCGATAAAGGATTCTCCCGCAAATCAAGCCATTCGAGTTGTGATGAAACATAAAACTCCGGCGCTAATCCTGTTATTTGATTAGCTTGCAAGCTCAACCATCTAAGTTTGGGTAAGACCGTGACCTCCAACGGCACGGTGGTAAACTGATTATGCGATAAACTCAGATCTTCTAGATGTTTCAGAAGAGTGAACGACTTTGGCAAACTGCTCAAGCCATTAGAACATAGATCAAGCTCATACAAGTCAGGGAGCGAAGCGATTTCTTCAGGGACGGCTGACAACGCGCAAGAACCTAAACCGAGTCCGTTCAATTTCCTTAACTTAAATACACAAGATGGTATCTTTTTTAAATTATTGCTTCCTAAGCTCAGAGATTCGAGATTTACGAGATCGCCAAGTTCGTCGGGCAGTTCAGAAAGACCACATGAATTCAATATCAACACCCGAAGATTCGTAAGTTGTTGAATTTCTTTTGGTAAAGCACCGATTTGATTATATGCAAGATCCAGATTCTGAAGATTCTTACATTTCAGAATCTCTAAAGGGAAACCATCAGTGTGTCCCCGCAACTTAAACTCAGTAATGTTTGGATCGATAGTCATATACTATGTGAAATTGAGTGAGCTATAAGGTCGCCCAACGTTTAACAAAGACCACTTTGGTTCAGTGGTTGAATGCGTTCAGTTTTATTAGTTTTTTGTAAAGGTGATGTCCGCCTTGTTCACGTTTTCAGAATGACTCTCGACGAATTCATTTTTTAGCGCGGTGATGCGAACATCTTTGAACGTGATATTCTTTGCGTAGTTGCAAATGACGCCATTGGTACCCTCAAGGTAGAAGTGATCGAAATGAATGTCCTGGATGGGTTGCTCTTCGAGGCCATCAATTCGCAGACAGGTTCCCGCGCCGTGAGCAGTCACATGGTCAATACTGATGTCGTGAAACAACGGCGTGCGCACCGAGAGCGGTTCGGGCGAGGTCTGGACATAATTATCCGTCAGGATGATGGGTGTGCGCACGTTGGTAAGCGTGAAGTGCGAGGCGACGATGTCTTCCACCACGCCGCCGCGACCGCGCATACTTTTCAGGCGGATGCCGTTGTCCGTGCCATCGCCGGTGCAATCGAGAAAGCGGATGTGGCGCGCGCCGCCGGATTGTTCGCTGCCGATGGCGCAAACGCTGTGGCCATGCAACACGTGGCAGCGCAGGTAAGTGATGTCCTCGCAAGGCCGGTTCACCGCGCGGCCTTCTTCATCGCGGCCGGATTTGATGCCAAAACCATCGTCGCCCACGGAAGCGGTGCAATCATGCACCAGTACGTCGCGGCAGGAATCTGTTTGCAACGCATCCGTGTTGGGTGACTTCACCGGCGAAAAAATCCCGCAATTCGCCACTTCCACATTCGTGCTGTAGAGCAAATGCACATGCCAGAACGGCGCGTTCGTAAACGTCACGCCGTCAATTTTCACCTCCGTGCAATCCTTGATCTCCAGCATGACCGGGCGGCGGCGGATGGGACGGTTCGGGCGCGCATTGCCGAGCTCGGCCGGATCCATCGTGGCCCACCACGGCGCGCCCTGGCCGTTGAACGTACCCTGGCCGGTGATGGTCACGTTATGCAATCCATTGGCCCAGATAAAAGGATGCGGGCCGCTCTCGGTCAGCCCTTCCCAGCGCGAAACGACGTTCGGGTAATGGCTGCGTTCTGTTTCAAAATAAACCATCGCGCCGTCATCCATTTGTAACGTCATGTTATTCGTCAAATCAATCGGGCCAGTGAGATACTGGCCTGCGGGAATTTCTACAGTGCCGCCGCCCGCGTTTCCGCAATCCAACACGGCCCGGCGAAATGCTCCCGTACTGGAAACGTCCGCGCTGTTTACCGCGCCATACGACATAATATTAAATATGTGCTGGTGCGTGGGGATATGGCTGGTCACGCATCCGGCCAGAAGAATCGCGGTGCCCAGACCAATAATATATGCGGAGGATTTAATCATAACATCACGCGCGTGCCGGTTTCGGCTGATTGATACGCCGCGTAAATCACATCCACGCACGCCACGGCCAGGTCGATGCCCGCGCGCGGCTCGCGGTTTTCGTGGATGGCGCTCACGAAGTCCGCGATTTCCTGGGCGAACCCGCGGAACCAGTCTTCATCGCAACTGGGCCGGTTCCAGCCCGCCTTCGTCTCCAGTTTTTCCGTGAAATATTCGCTCTGGAAACCGCCCGCGTCCGGCGCATACGTTTCGATAGCGTCGTTCGCAGTCATATTCGCCTTAATCACGCCGTCAGTCATGAACGCCGTGACGCGTGTGTTTAATCCGCCGAGTCCGACGTCACTGACGATGACGTTGCCGCGGCTGCCGTCTTCGAAGGCGATGACGAGGTTCGCCCAATTTTCCACGTCCACCGGGTTGGCGCTGATCCATTGGTGTGCGCCGGCCTCGCGCGCGCGTTGCGACGCAGGCGTGTGGATGAGGTCGGCCGTGTCACACATCACGGAGATGGGCCGGATACCCTGGCCGGTGCGGAGCTGGCCTTCCCATTGCTTGAGGTGCAGCAGGCCGCCGACGGAATGGGCGCCCATGCGCAACAACGCGCCGCCGCCCACGGATTTCCAGTCGCGAGAAAAAACGGAATTGGAGCCGGAATGATTTTCCTCCGCGCGCAATTCTAAAATGGAGCCCTTAGATGCGGCGATGAGCCGGCGCATTTTGTCAATCGGCGGCGCGTAGACCCAATTTTCCGCGTAACAAAATTTCACGCCGTTCTTTTGCACAGCCTCGCGCACGGCTTCAGCGTTCCGGCGCGCGCCTTCGCGCATTTTCGCGCGCGGCACATGCAGGCCGATGGGTTCGCCGTCGCCCGGTGCGCCGAAATAGCCCGTGAGCGGCTTTTCCATGACGATATGTTTGCCCGCGTTGGCGGCGCGGATGGCAAATTCATGGTGCAATGCGGGCGGCACGCAGATGTCCACCACGTCAATATCCTTGTGCGCGAGCAGGGCATCGAAGCTGTCGGCAACGAAAGGGACGTTGTTTTCGCGGGCGAGGGCGTCGGCGGTTTCGCGGGTGCGGGAGCAGATGCCGTGGACGGCGACGACATCGCGCGGCAGTTTAGCGTAATTGGCCAGGTGCATCCGCGCTCCAAAACGCGCGCCAACGATTCCAATGCCGAGCGGTTTCATGGGGAACGAAGTTTAAGGGAACGGGCGAAAAGTGAAAGGAGAAGGTTATTTGGGAGTGGGCGACTTGAAATTATTTCGTCATTAGCTCCAGCACTTTGCCCGGCATGATAGGGTCATTTTTCTTAAAAATCCTGGGCTTCACTACAGTGCCGTCGAGCAAAACGATTTGCACCTCAGCTAATGTTCTGGAAGGAGCAGGCTGTTGGTCCAAGTGCGCTCTAACCACTGGGTCGCGGGGCACCAGGGTAATCTGGTAGCACCAAATATCCCGCTGGTCTGCGGTGGGTTCGTAACCGTAAGGATTGAACATCGTAAAGAACATGACCGACCAGGACTGGACCTCGGGAAAGCGCTCGCGGGCCGGTCGAAGCGCTAATGCGCATGCCTTTCGAATGCTCAATGGGGCCTCACTAGAGAAGCCATCCCAACGAGGCTGCCTGGCTAATATGTTTGTTGAGACATCCCACTCTATGCACATGGTTTCATTTGAAGAGCCTTTGAAGTCGTCATCGTACAACTCAATCACATCGGGACCGTGCGTCGGCGGAGGAAAAACGGAACCGACACTCTGACTGTAGACTTGTTGGCCTTGACAGCTCATACACGCTGCAAAAACGACCGCCGGCAAAAGCACTTTGACAACACGATTCTTCATAGAATGGATTTCAATTAGCCTCCTAACCCTGCTCCACAGCGCGTAAAACGGCAAGTTCGAAATCAAATGGTTGACCTGGCAGCACAGCAAAAGGCACGCGCGGGAGCGCGTAATAGGCCTGCGGATGCTATCCGCGCTTGACGCGGTCTGGCAGAGGTTTATTTTCGAGCGCATGAAAACGATTTCATGCTGGTTTTTGATTTTTACCCTGATGGCCGCCGTCACGCCGCGCGTTCGCGCGCAGGACAGTGCCACGCAGCAGCAGCTCGACCAACTTTCCAGTTCCATCCAGGACATCCAATCGTCGCTCACCCAGCAGAACAAGCGCATCACCGATCTCGAATCGAAAATCAGCGCGATGCAGGACAAGCTGAACACGCCAGGCGGAAATGATTACGCCAGCAGCGACGACCTGAAAAAACTCGCCCAACAGGTGCAGGAAATTGACAAGAAACGCCAGGAGGACAACCAGAAGATTTTGGCTGCGCTGGAAAAACTGGGCAAAGGCGGTGGCAGTGGCGGAAGCGATCTGCGTCATACCACGGAGGTAACGCCGGTTTCAAACCCAACCGAAAACACTTCTACCCCCAACGGCGCCGGTGGTCAGCAGAACGGTTATAATTATAAGATCGAAGCCGGTAATACGATCTCGGCCATCGCGAAGGCCTACCAGGCCAAGGGAATCAAAGTGACGGTGAAACAAATTCTGGATGCCAATCCGGGTCTGGACCCCAAAAACCTGATTGTGGGAAAGACAATTTTTATCCCCGCGCCGCAGTAGCAGGATAAACTTCCGTACGTCTGGAGACTAAGAATTCAATGGGGCGTTACGGCTCCCTCGCCCCCATCGGGGGAGAGTGTTGGGGTGAGGGGGCACTATTCGCAACTCAAAATTCAAAACTTATCACTGCACTTTGGCGTGGATGAGCAGGATGCCCCCCGCCGCCGCGATGCAATAAACGCCGAAGTACATCCACTTGCCGCTTTCCAGCCAGCGTGAAAGCCATTTCAGCGCGAGCAATCCCGCAGCGAAACTGAAGACCATCCCGATGAGACTCGGCAGGAACAAGTGTAAGAGAGAGGTGTGCGGACCCGCAGCATTCTGATTTTGATGAAGCAACCGCAAGGCTT
>DATJXK010000122.1:0-15259 GCA_035500235.1 Pseudomonadales bacterium
CAAACGGCAATGGTATCAAGGACTTTAACTGTTTGGAACTATCGAGGTACGAAACCGGACAGAATCACCGCAGGTCAAAGGGGGGTGGAAGGTGGAAGGGCATTTTAAACCAGGATCGGACGAAAAACGGATGTTTTGAACGATACCGCACGGTGGCTTTAATGGCGGGTTAAAGGGTAATTAACAGAGCAAAATGTGATGTCAAAATCAACCTGGCTATTAAGGTCAGGTCAGAGCAATACCTTTATAAGGTCATCTGCACAAGCGATTGAGATTGGATTAAGATCCTTGTCCGCCAAAAGCAAATTGAGCCGTTGAGGATCTACATTTGTAAGCGGAGAAAGCAAAATTAAAAAATCGCATTCGTGCAGGGAAGCTTCGGCAATCAAAAAAGCATCGTTTTTTGTTGTTCCTTGGGGCAAGCACTTCTCCAATAAGAAATCTGCTATGACTTCCGCGCATCCATATTCGTAATTTTGCAACCCTGGCGTTTTAATCCCATAATGACTCCTGAGTTTAGAGAGTGTCTTGTGTGCCAATTCCCTGACAGCAGCATGACATCCTTGTTCAGCCATCTCCTGGATTTCTTGAAGTGCGGTCTCTGAGAGAAGGAACTGAAAATTCCTTTTCTCCAGCCCTTTAAAAATGGCTTCGCAACCGGATGCTCCCGCTTCTAGGAACAAAACGAACTGTGGATCAAGAGCGGCTAGAAACTTTTTTGACGCGGTGCCCATTAATTGTGCCCCGTGCCGCCTCGACTAACTGTGCTCGGCGGTCGTCAATATAGTTGCTGACCCGTTGGCGGATTGCCACCATTTCGGCCAAAAGCTCGGCGGCAGTGATACCGCTAAGATGCTTAAGCGTTTGATTTTTCATAGGGCTATGTTTCACGTTAGTCCCTTTCTCTTCATTTCGTCAAATAAAAAAATTACTAAAATGCAACTCCAGCTTAGCAACCATCATTCCACGTCTTCCCATCGGAACGAAATGCCGAGAATGTAGGAGAAAATCGCTTTTTTATAACTCTTCAATTTTTTCAAATACATTTTGTCCATTTATGGGACGCAAGACGATGGAATAAAGTTCAATCTTCGTCAATTGCATTTTGGGACAGCCTCACTCATTTTTAAGACTTACAGAGACTTTCTCCCTCTAAAAAACCCTACCACGCAAAATGAGATAAATCAAATATTAAAAATGCCGGCCATTACTTTCAGCAATCAGATTATTTGCGAAATTGAAGCTGCCATCGTCCAACCGCCAACGCCAGCGTTTAGGATGGCAATGGCGGCACTGGTGGTTGCGGCGTCGGCGGAGTAGGAGGCCGAGGAAGTGGGGGCCGAGGCGTTGGTGGAGTGGGAGGCCGAACGTGTGGCGAGGGACAATTTTTCATAATTCGAATCTTTGATTGCTTACCCAAAGCCAAGCCAAGGCTAATGGCCAAGCGGTGGTGCTATTTAAGCATTTCATTTAATGCGTTTGAAGAAACCCATGGCCGCATCTGTTTCGGTAGTGCTTGTAAACATGGATAGGGCGGCGCGGCCTGTGGTATATGGCAAAACGGAGACAAGCTCCCACCCCTCTTCGCCGAGCAGATGGAGTTGGGCATTGCTCTCATCTGTCAATCCCTGTAACAGATCGGTGCGGGTAATCGCAAATTTCTTACGGTCGAAGTGGAGTACGACTGCCAAATGTTCATATTTTATTCGGCGATTGGACCCCGAAATACCTGCAACCCTGTTTTGTATCGGGACTTCAATCACTTCTTTACAGGACGGACAATCAATCAACTGTGCCGCCATTTCCTGCGGTGCGTCAATCGCCTGACTGCATTTAGGACAATCAAAATGAATGTCTGACATATGCGGGTTTAGCCTGGGCAGCGTATTAATTGCCGGGCGGATTGTCAGGGGGATTTTGTGGGGGATTTGGGCCGTCACCACTAGGCCAGATTTTCTTGAACTTTTGTTGGGCATCACTTTGGGCCGCTTCCATTTGATCCAAATGCGATTGCGCACGCCGGATGTATGTTCGAATTTTAGCCCTATTATCATCGTTTTCAGGCGTAAGAGTCTCAACGATTTCCGTTGCTGTTATTTGCATTGAGACCAGATCAGCAATCCTTCCATTTAAGGTGATATAGAGGCCGGCCAAGCCCATACATAGTTTCTGCGTGTCCAATGCGAAAGCGGTTTGGGATTCGGCCAGCTTTTCGAGAGCCGCGACGCGCTGTTCGAGGGAGGTATTTGATTCACTCATTGTTTAGTTTTGATTGTGCGCCGGCCAGGATGGGCTGGACCGGCGCGGTTGAAGGTCAATTTTTTTCGGGGTAGAAATTGATTGGGAGACAGTGCATGGCCTTAGTTCGATTAAGTAATTTTCCAATTTCGCCGGGCGTCAAAGTGCGTAACTCGCTGAATTCAACTCCAAGTTTTTTGCATTCGTTAAAAAGTTCACCCCTGAGTGCTAATTCGCAAAATGTCCGGAACGTCGTTCCACGAATAGCCGCGACCTTTCGCATTTGATCTACAAAGAACCCAGACATATTGATATTTATCCAGCCTGGTTTACGGTTGCGGCGCCGACTATTTAATTTTGACTGTTTGGCCGTGGCCTTTGCTTCCGAAATAAGCTTGTTCAAATCACCATCGGTGAATGTTAGGTGAGGGAAAATGGCTCTAACGGCATCTTTAATTTCATCAGTGACAAGCTGCTCCTCTTCAATGTTTGTGTCCAGCAATCGCCTTATCACACCTTCGATTCTGATTTCGTGGCCCGCTTTTTTAGCAAGCAGAGAACGGAGTTTTTTTTGTTTTTGTGGTGCTATCGTTGCGGATGGACTATCGGAAAGCTTGGCGGGAGTTGTAGCAACGGACTTGACCTGCGGGGGAAATTGAAAGGAAATGGAACCGTCGAAGAAACCAGCAGAGGCTTTTAACAGCTTGGACCATTTTTCCATGATGGTAGCAACTCGCAACCGTTTTTCACGATTCCAGTTTGAGGCTACTTCGTCAAGGTCCGGGTCCAGGGACATGAACTCGAACGGAGCCTCTTGCCGGGAATAATTTGGTTTGTTACTCTTCTTTCGGCCTGATTGATTTGACATATGTTTGTTCTCATAATCGGGTCTTAGCCGTGGTCGGCGCTGGAACGCTGAACACGGCGTTTTATTTTTGACGCTCCTGCTGCTCGACCCATTGAAGCATTTTGAGCGTAGTTTCGCCGCCCGGCTCTCGTTTGCCGGACAGCCAACGTGAAACGCTTGCCAGGGGAACTTTTAAATAATCCGCCAGGGCGGACATTTTGCCGGTTTCCTTTGTCGCCTGATTCAACCGTTCCAAAAGCGATGGCAGTTGCTTTTTCATGTCGGCTTTTAACTTCTTATAAGTTGCCGCATCCGTCAAGTCATTATTTTTACCGCTGCTAGCGCACGCGTTTAACTGGATGATTTTTGCGCGATTCATTTGCTCGAAATCGCGGCAAGCCTTGGTGATTTGATCGAAGAATTTCCAGTGGAATTCCGGCGGCAGGTTTTTAAAATATCCAGTAATTTCCTCCTGTGAATATTCCAATGCGCTTGCACCCCCTACGGAAAGGCTTTCGTCCATCCCATCCCAACTCGGGCCGAAAAACTTTTCGCCTGGCTTGAGGGCTTTTTTAAGGGTGGTTTTCCAGGCCGCACTAAAAAGGGAGCGGGGCGAGATTAGGGCCATTATATCAGGGTTTGGGGGTGAACCTTTCATCGGGCCTGTCCCCTCGGCCAGCCAATGCAGGTTGCATCCAGTGGCGCGGGACAAAGATGAGGCGATGCCAAACCGGAGCGGAGAACGGCCATATTCAACGCCCGCAACCTGATCGCGAGTCACAAAGAGAATTTTGGCGAAGTTTCGTTCAGGCATTTTTAAGGTTTCGCGAATCAATTTAAAACGGGCGCAAATTTCTCGCTCGTGTTGATTCATTTTGCCGCTCGGGTTTGGCATCTGCATTATTTTAAAGGGTTTTCAAGCCGGAAAAAATTCTATTTTTCCAGTTGCATTGTGGAATTTGTGGAATTATAGTTACCAAAACGGTATGGCTTCACTAAAAACGGCGGAGACGGATATGGTTCGGGTATTGATGATTCAACGCGCGATAAGCGTGAAGTCCCTGGCGGAGTCGTGCGGGGTGACGGCCCGGACGATGGCCAACCAGATTGCGGCCAATTTCCCAAGCCGTCGCTTGCGCGGGGTGGTGGAAACTATCCTGGGCGTGGCGATCTGGTCCGCGCCGGATGATTTTGCGCGGAGGCAAAGCGTGGCTAGACGCCTCGGGGTAAATTTGGCCGCCGCGTCCAGGACCGCGCTCCAACGGCACGCGGCTGGTTTGAAAATCTCAGGACGGGCGAACCGTCGCAGGACCAATCTGATCTCCCTGCTTGAAACCCATTTCGAAAATAAAACACCAAACTAAAAGCCATGAAAACAGCCACTGAAACTCCCGAAGCAAAAACCGATGTACCATCCGCCGCCAAGCCGGAAAATGAGACAATTAAAAAAATAAAATTGATCGTTGGGAAGTATGATAATTCCCGGATGGAGGCGGCTCGACACACCCAGATGGCACAGGAGGCGGAAGTGGAGGAAAAACGACTGTTGGAGAACGCGTCCCCGGACGATGAGGAGCAAATCCGGAAGATCACTGATTTGAAGGTACGTCGCGAACTGCTAACCAATAAAAGCGCCCAATTCAAAGAGGCTGCGGAACGGGACCTCGCGGATTTGCACGCTGCTAACGCTATGGCAGTCGAGTCCATACTGGAGCAGTTGGAAACAATGTATAGTGATACCTGCTATCTGATTGCGGAAGCCTTGGAGAACTTTTTTTACAAGCGGCCATTGGATGCATTGGCCGAAGCAAAGGAGGTTATTAGAAATACAAATTTCGGCTCGGTATATTTCGCGCTCACGGCTTATTTAAGGACCGAAGGTTTTCTAGATAAATTGCCGATTTTCAAGGCGAAGGCAATTTTGGAAGTGTTTAACCGGGTGAAGCTTCTTGGTCCCTTTGAGATGATGCCCTGGACCAATCCGCCGGTTAAATCCGCTGAATTTATGCAGGACAAAGAACTGGAGAAACTCCTGACGGAGGATGGCAGGGAAGAACTGATTTTGCACAAGATAAATGCGTCGAATGGCAAGATGACACGGGAAGTGGCTGAAAGGACCGTAGATAACCGGATTGAGTTTTTGAAATCTGAGCAGGAGAAACGGGAAGTAGCAAAATATTAATCATGCAGGTAAAAATCAAATCCAGCGCGATTGACGGGCCGCAAAACTTTTTGCTGGTTGGTGATCCGAATGAGCCGGGGACCTGGCTTTTTAGAATCGCAACCGAGGCCGGGCAGTTGGACTTGGGGTTTATAGAAAAAGTGAAAGTCCAATTAGTCGAAGGGTTTCACCAGGATATTTTCTCGGCGGAATTGCTGGCCTGGGCGTTCGCGAAGCTGCGCCAGCTTTACACAAAACCAAATACTGAAAGCACTGAACATGAGCACAACGACTGAAAAACTTTTTATTTACAACCGTTCGGAAGCGGACGGCGATTGGATTCATATTGTCCCGAAAGGCGAATTGCCGAACAAAGCGGCTGGAATTGTGCAAGTGCTCGATGATAAAGCGCTGCACAATATTTTGGTGAATATAACGAGGGAAAAGTTTCAAAAGGGCGACGACTGGCCCGGCGTGTACGCCGGCCGGGAGCATTTCATTTATAACGAGAACAAGGATTCAGAAGCGCTGGCGTGGTTCAAAGATTTCGAACAGCGCGACAATGGCCTTTGGGCAAACGCGAGCGGCTTAACGGACATTGGCCGGGAAGCGGTCAAAAACAAGCGGTATAAATACACATCGTTTGTCAGTGATAGGGGCGACATGGAACACCTGGGCGAGAATCGTTATCGCGTGAACAAAATTGAGACGGTGGGATTTACCAACATGGCGAATGGCAAGGAATTGCTGACGCCGATTACGAATCGCGAGGGAGCCACCAATGACACTGGGATTGACCACGAAAGCGGCCTGCCTATTCCCACTAATACAAAAGATAAGTCACCACATGAGAAGATGCAGGATGAAATTTACAGTGCAGACCCGCTAACGCCAGAGCAACGACAGAAGCGTTCTATCGCAAACCAAGAATGGTTTGATCTACTTGGAACCACAAACCATAGAATCCAGAAAAGCTCCGGTAATTGGATGGGTTTTAAATGGATATGGGATCATTGCAAAGCGGAATACCCGCACATTTACGAAGCCGCCTTCGGGAACATCATGGATGACGGACCCGCTGCATCAGAAGCGGAAGCCGATGCCGCGCTGCAAAATGTGGTGAGCGTGTCAAATCGCATTGGGAAACTGGCCGGCATGGATTTTAGGTGGGGATGGCGGTTCGTTCAGGAACATTTGCCACAGGTTTTTAATCGCCAGTTCAAGCGGCAATCGGTTGTGGCAAGTCGCGAGCGGGTGGATGAAGGCAACATGGCCGGTGTCCAAAAAAAGGCCGAGCGACTCTTTTCCGATATGGTGAAAAGTGAGCAAACCTTATACGGCATTTCGTGGCCCCATGCATTTCAGCGCGTACGAAACCGGCAAGCAACATTGCTGGACCTGGCTACTTTTGCAATTACGCCACGTGAGGCAATGTTACGCGACCCTGATTTACGGACCAAGCTGTTTTCTCACGCGACGAGCCCTGAAAATCAAACGATAAATGAAGTAGACGTTCGCCTCAATGCGCAGCGATTGTTTGACCGGCTTGCTAAGGAGGAAATAAAGGCGGGGGCGACTCGGGCAGCAGTAACGCTCCGGGTACAAAACAAACGCCCAATCCTTTGCAAGCTTTTGAATCGGGAGATTACTGCCGAGGCCGCATTTGTGCTGGAACCTGGCTTACGCAACGAACTGACTTGAAATTTATGGAAAGAGTGGCGGCAACGATTTTTAAAATTTTCTCCGGCAGCGGAGAGAAAAGCGCGATTGTGCCTTTTGTTTCGCGTTGTTTTGTAAGCCGCCATGTAAGCCGCCAGTGGTCCCATTCCACTGGTGGTAGTTATCCCTCATCATCGCACGACATGGTTGCAGCCGGGCCGTGCGCTTCATTGTTCCGCGCAAAGCTTTTATCAAATGAACAAGCGTATTTCCACAAGCAATTTCCCCAATAAACAGACGCGCCACCGCTGCTTGTTCCGGCAGCGCTGTCTAGGGGCGCTGCCCGCTGCAACGGGCAGCGATTCTTTGCCACCCTGGCAGCGAGAGCGCATGGCGATATTGCAACGGGCGTGTGAGCGGGTGAAGAGGCTGGCAGCCCGTCACGGCTTGCTGAAGAGCATTCGCATGGTGGCAGGGAATTTAAACGGGCGCTGGTTCAAAAGTGATCCGTGCCGGGCGTTGAAGCTGTCACCGAAAACCTTGACCGAGCGGTATTATGCCTGGCGGGCAGCGGGTGAAACCGCCGCCGCTTTCCGATTTAAATATTCATGCCGGCATGCTCTTTTCCGAAGTTTGGTGATGGCGAAATTTGCGGACTTTCTGATAGCACATCCGCACAGGTCTTTTGAAAGTAATTGGAATATTTTTAGCTCACGGCCAAGCAACTTTCGCGGTGGCTGGCGTACAGCGGAACGGGCGATCAAGGCGTCACTGACAAAGGCGGATGAAATAAAGGCCAGGGTGCAGGCGGGTTTAACATTCCAAAATTAAATGACTTCCCCAATATCCAACACGGGTCCGCTTCGCAAAAGTCCTAGTGCTACAACGACGGTTGGGCGCAAGGGGTTGTGTTTAGAGCCAAAGCCGGTTTTGCCGAGTGGTGGTTATGTGGCGTGGCCATCGCGTGTCCGCATGGTGAGCGTTTCCACGGTACGGGCGATTCGGGGCGTGGATGCGGAGCGAGTAACGGCCATGGTGGATAATGCGCTGGATGCGCAGCATATACGTTTCGCTTTCAACGTGGCCTTGAAACCCGGACGGAGCGCGAGGGAGTTGCGTTGCTGGCTGATTGAACTGGCTGCCCCGATGCTGGTGGCAAAAATCACTATCGAGGAGGCGATTGCGGAAATTCTTGGTGCGCGTGAATCGTGGCCGCGTGAGGAATTGGGGATTTGCTGGACGATTTCATCGCAGCAGATTGGAAGGCTCATAAAAGGGGGATGTTTCAATCTAGAACGCAATCGTATTACACGGTCCAGCCTGGAGACGTTTTTATGGACGCGATGGACTGGGAACAATCCAACTTAAAAATGCGCGCAAACGCCCTACAGCAAAAAACTACGTGTCACCCTAGCGGTTTTGAGTGGCGACGCAGCAGCGCGGCGTTTAATGGCCTTTTAAATAGGCTAAAAGAGATATTTTTTGGCGGCTTGGTCTTTTGCACCGGAAGGGGGATTTATGGCGGATAATGATAAAGAGTTAAAGATTCATATCGCGACGACGGCGGATACGGCAAAGGTTCAGGAGTTCAATAACGAGCTTGGGAGGGTGAAAGCTAAAGCAGAGGATGAATCCGAAGCTGCTTTGAAATCTGCTGCGAGTGCCACGGAAAGTTCCGGTGCCCATTGGGAATTGCGGCGGGCTTTTGAATCACTCAGCCAAATCATGCCAGGTCTTGGACCATTGGCGGGATTAGTGGGTGAAGGTTTCCGGGACATGGCTGCGGGTGAGGCAGAAGCCACCGTCGCGATGGATACTCTTATCACGACCATGGGGCCGGTGGCGATAGTCATTTTGTCCATTCAAGCGGCATTAACGTATTGGGACATGTTCAAGGAAAAATCGAAGGAGGCAGCGGAAGAATTTACCAAGGCTTCAAAGGAAATTGAGGACGCCTCCCAAAAAGCCCTCGACGCCTATAATCAATTACAGGACGCGCTATCTGGAAAAGATAAATCGGTAACGAAGCAATATCAGGAGGAATTGAAAAACCGGCAATCCATCGCCGAGGCAAACAGCAAGAGCTACGAGGAGGTAGTGGGCGCGCAAAAGCAGGCGGAATTGGATCGGGCCGGTGATAATGCGGCGGCAAAGTTCGAGATAGAGAAAAAATACGCCGGAATCCTTCGTCAGCATCAACTGGACGAAACGGCCCAAAAAACCCGCGATGAACAGGCCGTGATTAATGAGGCAGAGATTGACCTTCAAAAAAGGCTAAAGAAAATCGAAGACGAAAAGGCCAAGCTGGCCACATTGCCGGCGAGTGATTATTGGGGGCGCACGGGAATGATGAACCAAATAGGCTCAGACTCAAAGGCCGCTGAGACTTTGACCGAATTTATAAACAATTTAAAAGGCCAAACGGCAACCGAAAAAACCGCCACTGGAATTGAAACGGCTGGATTTGATCGCGCCAAAGACATTGGGCGGCAAAGTGACTTTGATACAGGGGTGCGGGCGATGATGGGGGATTATGGGAAAAAATTGAGCGGACAACAACAGGCAGCGGAACAAATGGTGGCACAGATTTTCGAAGACCATGGCGGACGCCTGGATGTTTGGCTTAAGCATTTGCAAGGATTTCGAAACAATTACGAATCGCGAAATAGGGCTATAGAACGTGAGTTTGAATTGCTTAGCCGTCACGTTGGAACCGTGGCGAACAACGGAACCCAATAATGAATTTGAGCGGCACAACCTTTAACGAAAGCAGCGTTTTTAGTGCGGCGCAGATTGCGGCGGTGCTAGGGAAAACTCCGCAGGCCGTACGGCAGCGGTTGCGTGATATCGCGCCGGCCGGAACGAAAATCGTGTGCGGCAACGAGACGGCGGCGTGGACACTGAAGCAGTTGCCAGAAAATTTGAGGGTGCAAATTACAGACGAGGCAAACAGGCGAAATTACCGGGATGCGGAATCATTGCTAGCCGTGCCGCCGCAGCGATGGGAACCGGCTTTGCCGATGGATAAAATCGCCGATGAACAAATCCAAGTGGCGACGAAGTTACGCGAGGCGTTGCGGCCCTGGCTCGCGAGTCAGCATAAAACGGATTTGTCCACGGGTGAGATGGAGGGGCAAGGCGTTGAGGATTATAACCGCGTTTTCGGCAACCGGGTGACAACGCGTTATTGGCGCGAATTATTTGCGCGCACGGTCCGGCGCGATAACGGCGCGGAGGATTGGAACCGGCTGGAAATTTATTTGCCGGATCGCCTGAAGCAAAAAGAGGCACCGGCGAGCGTTGTATCCGAGGCGCTGGCTGAAGATTTCGAAGAGCTTGAACAATTCATCCGAGCATGTGCAAATCCACATGCGCCGAGCGAAACAGAACGGGTGGCAATTTGGACTTTGGCTTTCGAAAAATACGGTGCGCTTGTCAGCGCCGGCGCGGTAAAGAAATCGGCAGCGCGGCGAGTAAGAACGTTTCTCTTTGCGCGGGCTTCTTTTTTAGCTGCGTCACGTGATGCGCTGTTGAAGGCTTTCAATCGGAAGCTGGATGCTTTTGAAAAATCGAATGGCGACGCGAAGGCGTTGCGCGATGGGCGGGAAAATAACGGCGAGCAATTTAAGCTGCCAGATCCAGACCGTGATTTATTGATTCATCGCGCCGTGTTTCAATATCGCGGCGACGTGGCGCCGGCCTGGCGCGATTGTTTGCGAGAGGGATTTTCAACCGAAACGACAAATCGCTACGCCTGCCAAGCTGCCAATAAATCGCATGTGCCAAGGTCCGTCATGGACTCGGTTAGCGCGGAAGTGGACATTCTGACTGTCATGCACCAGGGGCGGCGTGCGTTTGATTCAATCAAGGGCTATGTGACGCGGAGCTATGACGGTATTAATTCATTGGATTGCATTTCGGGCGATGACTTTACGCTCAATGAATATTTTTATGTGCCAGACGGCAAGGGGTGGTTTGAATTAACTCGCGGCCAAGTGATTTTCTTCATGGATTTCCGCTCGCTTCGTATTTTGGGTTGGGCGTTGGAGCCGCGTAAAAGTTATAGCTCTCTGACGATACGCAGCCTTTGCACCCATGTCTTTGGGGAATTTGGGGTGCCAAAAGTCTTATATTTTGAACGCGGAATTTGGAATAAAGCGACTCTCATCAAGGGAAAAAAAGACCCGTTTGATTTTACCGAAATCAGCCAGGGCTTGCGCGAATTTGGCATCAAATTTAAGCACGCCATACGGCCACGCACCAAAGTAATTGAGCGCGTCGGGGGACTTTTTCAAGACATTGCCGAGGCCGAACCAGGTTACGCTGGACGCGACGAACGGCACGACGCGCCGGAATCGCTTCGCCCGCAAATGGCCGAAGTGGAAGCGCGGAAAGTTCATCCCTCGAAATATTTTTATTCCCTGGACGAATGGAATCAGCGGATCGGAGAGCTGGTGAACCGATACAATTCTGAAATACAGCAGGGCCATATTTTGGCCGGGCTGTCCCCTGAACAGGCCTTTGAAAAGTATTTAAGCCATGACGATCCGCCGATGCAATTCGGCGCAGGCTTGCGCTATTTGCTGGCACACGATAAGCGCCAGGCACGCGTGACGCTCAATGGCGTCACCATTCAAATCGGAAAAAAGAAATTTAACTATCGCGGCACAGAAATCGCGCACCTGGTTGGCCGGGATGTCCTGGCATGGTTCGATCCGGAAAATCCAGAAACGATTGTGATCACGAATCCGGACAGGACAAATCCAATTTGCGTTGCATTATCAGAAAATCCGAGTGCGCTCGAATGCCTGGTTGAGCCGGGGTCCGGGCGGCTTGGCAATGAACTGGCCAGGATCGAGGGACAAGCGTCTTATATGAAGACGCGCTTCAATGTGGTGAAGGCTAAATTCCCGATGCCCCAACGCCAACTTTTGTATAAGTACCGAAATGACGGTTCAATTATAGAGGATTTCGACAGGCGGGAGACCGCCCGGGCCGTGGAAATAGGTAAGGAAATTTCAGCACAGAAAAACAAACTGGGAGACCGTCAGCGGAGGACTGCAAACAATAAGAACAAGGCGCGTCGCTTAAATATTCCACCCAGCCTAATTGACGACAGCGAGCAGGCGCATCGCGCTTTGGAATTACTCGGGGACGCAAGCAAAGCCGAAACAACATATCAGCTCAAACCGTTTGAAAAATTCGATAAAGGGAAAGGCCAAAAATGAGCACGCGACATAAAAAAGAAAACGGTCCGCTCTCGCAAAATCGCTATATGAGCAGCGTTGAGTTTTCCGAGTTACGGGGGATTAACGGTATTGCGGTTTCGACGCGAGCGGCCATTTTATATCACCATAAAAAAAGGGAATTGCTTTGGTTTCTCCAGGCGCTCTCCCTGAAAGAAGGCGGGTTGCGCCGCTTGGCAAAGGACCTGATTGAAACATTTCCGGACCGGGTCGGGACGCCGACCATGCACAAGGCAGGCGTGAAGCCGGGGAAGAAATGTGCTGCCGAATTGACTCACTCGGTTCGAGTGGAGTTGCTAATGCGTGATGTGGGATTCAATGACCAAGAGACAGAACCGGAAAGAGGCGAAATGTTTTTGGAATGGTGTAAGCAAGCTGCTCTCCGAAAGCACTACGAAATAGGCCCCTACGACCATAGACCGCTTTCGATTGAAGAATTTATAATTGATTTGTGCATTAATCCACGCATTGCTTTCAGTCTGCCTGGCGAAGTAATTGACAGTTCGGACCTTGATTCGGAACTCGCCCTTGAAAAAAATCCGGAACTGGAAAAGGCCGATTTGAAAACGGCAAAGTTAGTTTATTTCCATGACATTCTTGGCGTTTTACTTCAATACAAGTCCAAGTACGAAACTAACGTGCGCGAAGGCTTTCAACTGACAGCAATCGGCCAAAAGGTTTGGGAAGCGTTGGATTACGCGGTTGCCAGCCGGGGCATGGTAGTTTTGGATGGATTGGAAGGGCGTGGAAAAACGGAAGCGGCGAAAGCCTGGTGTGAGTCGCATCTAGGGGTGGCGCGATTTGTCAGCTTAAAAGGCATCTCTAATAAAACGACCGCATTTCGAGAAATCGCCAAAGCGCTTGGCATTGCGTCCAGTTATACGCGGACCGCGACGGACATGCAGGCCAGAATTGAGGATGTTTTGAAACGATCCAAGTTACTGCTTGTCATTGACGAAGCGCACTTCCTATTCAACCAGGCGCGGCGCATGTACGGCAGGCCTGAACTCATTGACTGGATAGATACCGCGATTTGCAATCAAGGAATCGGTTGCGCGCTTGTGACCACTCCCCAATTTCTTATTTGCATGACTCGCGCGGTGGATCAAGTCGAATGGAATTTTAAACAATTTCGCCGGCGCGTTAAGCGCTGGGTCAAATTGCCCACCGCCAACACGGAGGAAGACATTCGGGCGGTTGCCCGCTCTGTTTTCAAAAAGGCTCCCGAAGCGGCCATCAATAAAATTGTTGGCTATGCGCTCCTTAGTAAGCGCGACGTTTCAGCCGTTGGCGACGTGGCAGCGGAGCTGCGTGTCATGTCCAAGTCCGATGCGTTGACCGGCGTTTCAACCGCGCAAGTCCACCAGGCGATTTACGATTTCCTTTTGCCAAGTGATAGAGCGTTTATGGACGGCATGGAGGCATCTCGAAGTAGGAATAAAAAAGCGCCCAAACTGGTTGCGCCAATGCCCGAAATATCCGTTGAAGAAACTGGCGATGAACCGCCTGGCGCTAACAGTTCGCGCACGCGGCGCATAGAGGACTTTCACGCGCCGGTAAGATTCAACGAGCCGGTTTTAACCGGCCATTAAAGACGATTTAATCAGGCCCTAATCCTGATGGTAGAAAACGCCCGCCAAAAGGGCGCGTAATTTCCTTGCTTACGGTTTTTGGAACTTGGAACAGACTCATTCCGGACATAATCATCGCGGGCTTACAAATTCTGAAGAATTTGGTAAATTTGTTGTCAGCAGATGTAGTATAATGTGCTATACTAAAGTCACATTTAGTTGAAAAATAGCACATGCCTATGGCTTCCCCCTTTATTTACTCCATGAACCCTTTTTCTTTTATATCGGTACGAATGGTGTCTGCCTTTCTGCTGGCGATGGTCATAGCCAGTGATGGATTAGCTCAAGTCCAAATCGTAAACTGTGACGCGCCGGTGCAAAGCCGCAAGCGGGGTATCGCGGTCAATACCCTTTCCCCTGCCGATTTCCAGGTCCTGGCGCCGGGTGTCTCGTGGTTTTACGACTGGGGCATCAACAACTGGACTGTGCCATCCGGAGTAGCCATGAGTTATATCCCAATGACCTGGAATGGCAGTTCTGGATTTCAAACGACGTTGTCTTCTTATCTGGCGGCGGGCAACCGGCCTTGGCGGGTGTTTGCGTTGAATGAGCCCAATCTCACGACACAGGCGAATATGACGCCGTCGAACTCAGCGGTGGCCTTTAAACAGGTGCAAGCGATTTGTGCTCCTTATAACATTCCAGTAATCAGCCCGCACATGGCCATTGGCTCGGCCACCAGCCAGAGCATCACGGCCTACGATCCAATTGTTAATTCCAACGTTACGTATACTTATCAGGAACCTTACCTGAGCGCTTTCCAGTATTACTGCGGGACGAGCCAGGCGGCAGGGATATCCACTCACAGCTACGGCGGCTATGGTGAGATTACCTGGATCACCGGCACCATGCACACGGATTTTCCCACCCAAACCGTATGGCTGACTGAATTCAACCCCTCCAGCCTGGGTACCAGTGCTGCCACGGTGCTCGCCAACTTAATCCCGTCGGTAGATTATTGTGAGCGCACGCCCTGGATTGAAGGTTATTCATGGTTCATGTCGCGGATCACTGGAGATACCAATGACAGCCTCCTGGCCAATTCAGGTGTCCTGACTCCGGTGGGCCAGGCCTATGTCCAAATGCCGGTACATCAGACAAACCTTTATTATCTCATTCCCGGACGGCTCCAGGCCGAGCGTTATGTCACCATGGCGAACATGAACATCGTGCCGACGACGGATACGAATGGCCTGGCGGATATGACGTCCGCTGCGGCAGGGAGCAGCCTGGATTATCAATTAGAGGTGAATGCGCCGGGGAATTATCCATTGCACTTTCGCGTGACGGGGCCCACCGGGCAGATCAGTGTTTATGAGGGTGGGGTGTTGTTGGGAGCAGTGACCCCTTCCACGACTGGTTGGTCGTCACCTTCGCTGACCGTGTCCCTGCCGTCCGGCCTGCAAAAAATTCACGTTGTTTGCGCCGCCAATTCCCAGGAGATAAACTGGATTGATTTTCTTTCCACCAACGGCAC